>URDD01000016.1 GCA_900546395.1 uncultured Bacteroidales bacterium
CAGGACAGAAAGCACGGATTCCATTTATTTTTATAAGGCAGCCGCTGAAAGACTGGTGGCTGCCTTGCCGGCAGAATCGGCCGAGGTACAGGGGTACCGTGAGACTATGGCCAAAATATTCCAGTCTATGGGACGTTACAGGGAAAGTCTGGAGCTGTGGAAACATCTCGAAAAAGTTTCGGAAACCAATTCCCAGGTGCCTTCCGATATCCTCAGTCTTATGATAGCCCGTGACTATAAGGCTCTCGGACAGACGGAGAAGGCTTCCGAATATTATGAGAAGGCTTATCGTCTGGCGGACAGCCTTCACGCGGCAGATCTCGAGACCAGTCTTTCCGAGTTTTCAGTCAAGTATGAGACAGCCGAAAAGGAGCTGGAGATATCGAGACTGAATGAAGCGCAGTCGTTGCAGAAGGCAAGGACACTCAAATGGGCCGTAATTGCAATAGCTGCTATTGCTGCTCTGGCTGTGTTTGTCCTGTCATATTTCTACCGCAGCAGAAAACGGAAAAAGGAGGAGGAGCTGAGGGTCGCTAAAAGTTATATCGAAGGGCTGGAGCAGGAAAGAAGCAGGCTTGCAAAGGATCTGCACGACGGGGTGTGCAACGACCTGCTCGGCATAGGACTTCAGCTGAAGTCATTGCCTCAGAATGAAGAATTGGATAGAATATGCAGCATTCTGGAGCAGACGAGGGCTGAGGTCCGCGGTATTTCTCATGAACTGATACCGCCTAAGTTTCATAATGTTACATTGAAAGAAACAGTAGAGGCTTATACAGAGAGGTTCAGGCACTCTTCAGAAATCAGGCTTGACTGTCTGTATGAAAACAAAGGTATGGAATGGGGTTCTCTGCCCGCTCATATCTCTTACGAAGTCTATCGTGTGATGCAGGAGATTCTGTCAAATATTGTAAAGCACTCAGGGGCTACCTGGATTCGTATCAGGCTTTCCCTTGAGCCTGACAGAGTTATCCTGAAAATTTCAGATGATGGCAGGCAGTCCGAAGTCCAAGGCAGCGGCATTGGCTCAGAGACAGTAAGAGAGAGAACAACAGCTGTAGGAGGCCGTTTTACTGCCGAATCGGATGGAAACGGTCAGATATTCACGTTTGAAGTGCCTCTCAGCAGCAAGTAGCGTGACTGCGAAAATCATCATTTTCCGTGATGCAGGATATTTTGAAATTGTCTTATTTTGTACATTGTTTTAATAGCTACGAAATAGGTGTGCCGATGGATGATAACAAGCAAGTTCTGCTGGTGGATGACCATGATTTAGTGTTGCAAGGACTGAAAAGTATTATAGAAACTTCCCTGCCTGAAATTAACCGGATATTTACAGCCTCTGACGGAAATGAAGCACTGCAGCTGGCAGGCAGACAGCGATTTGACCTGTATATACTCGATATGGAACTTCCTGATATGTCAGGAATGGATCTTATAGACGGTATTTGCGGACTAAATCCGGATGCAAGGATTATGGTCAATACTGTCCATGAAGAAGTCTGGTTTATCAAGGAGCTGATTATGAGGAGTGTATCCGGCATACTTTTCAAGTCTGTCGATTCATCTATGCTTATAGAGGCCGTGCGCAAAGTGTTGTGTGGAGAAAATTATTATTGTCCGTATGCTGAAAAAATAGCTCTTTCCCTGAGGCGTTCTTCGGACGGGCAGAAGGATGACCTTACACTCAGGGAACTGGATGTGCTGAATGGCATTTCCGAAGGGAAAAGTACTGCAGAGATAGCAGACGATTTATGTGTTTCGGTCAATACGGTTGATACCCACAGAAGACATCTAATGGAAAAATTGGGCGCGAGAAATGCCGCGGATCTGATTATGACAGCTCTTTCCAAGGGGTTGATTGCTCTGCGTAAGTATTAAACACAATAATAATATGAGAAAGTTATTTCAAATCTTTTTTGCAGCTGTGCTATGCAGTCTGTCAGTTTTGTCCTGCACTGAAGATGGCAGCGGGAGTATCATCTATCAAGGACAGAAAGAATTAGTGTTTTCAGACGAGGGTGGAGTGCAGACCGTTCAGTTTGAGACTCCGGAGCTTTGGACTGCGTCAGTTACCAATACCGGCACTACTGGAGACAGTGATTGGGCCTTGATAGGAAGTACATCCGGAGAGGCCGGTGAAAGTACAGTCGAAATCACCGTAAAGCAGAATGGCGGTGATAAGGAAAGGACTGCGGCTCTTTCTGTTTTCTGCGGAGGTGATGTTCTTGTCGTATCTATTGTGCAGAGCGCTGCCGGTCAGGGCGGTGGAGATATTGAACCGGATGAGCCGGGCCATGATTCTGGTTCAAAGGTATCCCGGATCGTCATTACGGAGGACGAGCACAAGGAAATATATGATTTGAAGTACGACAGCAAATATGTCTCTGAAATTAAAGCAAGTTCATTTGAAGACGGTATTGAGGACGGAAAACCGGAAGTGATGAAAGTCAGTAGGGAAAACGGCATCGTCAGAATGGAAAACAGATACTGGGATGAAGATTACGATAGATTTGAGACTGATTATGTGGAGATAACCCTCGATGACAAAGGCCGTGCAGTAAAGTATTCGCTGAAGGGAGCAGATGAATATAATTCAGGAGATTATGAATTTGCATACAACTCTGACGGTAAGTTGGCTCATTGTCAGGAAAAAGGCAGTAGTTTTCCTGAGAATGTCTTTATTTGGACTGGAGGAAACCTGACAGAGGTAGAGATGAATGAGACTTATCCGACTACGCCGGGCAGCGGAGGAAGTCAGGATGCGCCGGATTACACCTCCAAGGAAGAGTTCAGATATTCCGAATATAAGAACAATGCCAATCTCGACCTTAACTGGGTATTAAGTGGAGGATACGATACTGACTGGGCTATTGCAGGTATGCTGGATCTGTTGGGAGAGCGGTCTGCAAATTATGTCGTTCCTAAATCTTGGTTAGACTTAGACTATCCTCAAGGAGTGGGTAGAGAACCTATTCCTTATGACGGAGAATATACTTATACTGTGACAGATGTATTTCCTGTTGAAGAGGAGACGGTGACAGATTATAAATTCAATGGTGACAATCTGACCGGTGCAAAGGCGTCTGTACCTGTCTATAGGAAGGAAACTACATATAAAGTTTATCGTACGATCACTGATTATGAGCATTATATAGAGGGCTCTGATGGTCAGAAACTGTATTTTGAATATGATGAGAAAGTCATTTCCAAGACAGAAACATCCCGGGAAAAGATAGGTTCGGACGAAATCCTTTTTGAGTTTGAGTATTAGAAGCAAATTAAAACTTTTGTGGCAATATGAAGAAATATCTGATGATGTTGGCGGCATTGGTACTGGCAGTATCAGGCTGTGAAGGAAATCTTGGGGATGATCAGGATGGCAACGGACAGAACGGAAGCGGACAAGTTGATAATAATGATGGGCAGGGTGGTGCCGAAAACAAGCCTTCTGCAGAAGGTAATTTAGTAGCCCGTATTGTTGAAGAGTACATTTATGAGGGCGAGGAAAATGTCGGAGTTTCGAGGAATATAATGGATTTTACATACGACGGGAACGGAAATGTTACCAAAATAACCTATGATGACGGAGGTGAAGGGCTTGAGGATGATATCTGGTATTATGAATTCAAATATGACAAGGATAAAATCATCTTGTCGGAAATCTATCCTTTTGATCCGGGTGAGAATTATGAGATGGAATTCAGACTTAACGGAGACGGAAACATCGAGTCGTTTGAAGGTATCTGGAGTGACGGCAAGGATGGAGTCGAGAAAGAATGGGGTACAGTAAGGTATGATTCTGAAGGATATGTGATTTCAGGAGAGTATAATGAGACCGGACAGACTCAGGATGTTTGTTCAGCAGAGTGGAAAAACGGCAATCTTGTCAGAATAAAGGATGAGTTTGCGGGGGCAGATATGGAATATTCAAATCCTGACTTTACAAACAGTAAGGAAAAAATAAATTTGGATCTTGGCTGGATGATATCTGAAAGCGAGTCATATTATCTGTTCATTTCGGAAAGCTGCGGCATGATGGGAATGATTGGCCGCATGGGAGTCCGCAGCAGGCTGTATATGACAAAGGAATATGACAAGGCATCCTGGGGAAGTGATTCTGCCTATACCTATGAGTATGATAATCAGGGGCGTCCCGAGAAGGTCCATAAAGTCTGTGAGCCGCATTCAAATACTGGAGATAGAGTCAAGAAGACCACTTATACCATAACTTATAAGTAATATTTGAAGTAGTTTGAATTATTTGAAAAACTTGAGTCGGATTATGAGAAGATGTTATTCATTACTCGCCGGTCTGGTGCTTTTTATACCGCTCTTCAGTGCGTGTGATATCTTTTCCTCTGAGGAGGATGAAGATAAGGAAGATGATGATATTGAAGTGCCGGAGCCTTCTCTGACCTGGGACGGTAAGGATCCTTGGTTTGCCGGGCCGTCTGAGGTGGATGGAGCGTCATTTGATACTGACGCTCCGCAGCGTTTTGATGTCACTTCCAATGTGCTGAGCCTCCATCTCCAGGAAGTCGCACCTTCAGAGAGCAGTCTGTATTTCATACAATATCCTGAGGTAATGTCTGAGGGCGAAGACAATAAGTATGTGGAGTTTTTAGCTGAAGGCAACTATACTTTGGATGACAGACGGTCGGAGTTTGATGTACTGATGGATGTAGAAGGGAAGCCGCTGGGACACTTCGCTATGATTCAGAAAGGACTGGGTCTTGAGGCTGATTGCAAACCTTCGTCATCATCAGTTACTGTAGATTTCAAGGCCGGCAATGGAGTCAGTACCATAATATATGCACTGTCGGAAACAGCACAGGAATATCCTTATGATTTTCTTAAGGCTGAAGGAAAGAAGGTAAGTGTTTCAGGTTCGTATTCAGCTGAACTTACAGGCCTGGCGCATTCTTCAGACTATATATTGTACGCCGCTGTCCTGATTGAAGATTGGCTTGTAGAGAGGACATTGCTTGAAAAGAATGTTTCTACCGCGATTTCGTCCGATCCTAAGGACGCCTTGGTTTTCACGGTGAGTGCAAATCCTGCAAATGACTTTACAGTGCATCTTCCTTTGGATTTCCAGTATGAATCAGAAAGGAACTACACTATAGACTGGGGTGACGGAACCGTGGAGACAAATGGTGAGCCTAATCATAAGTACAATGTGACGGAGGCCGCCTTTTTCGATGTGAGGGTAAGCGGAAAAGTTACAGGACTCGATACGGACAATATGCCGTCATCCAGTAGAGGTAATACTGTTTTTGCAGTCAAACAATGGGGTAATACAGGTCTGACCAAGGTGCAGCTCTGCGGCCTTTCCAGTCTGGAGTCAATCGCTCCTGATACGGAAGGCGCATTCAGCAAAATGCTTACTTTCGGTTCTTTTGACCAGTTCTCCATAGGCTCATTCGAGGATTGCACTTCATTGAAGGAAATTCCGGCGGATTTTTTCAAATATGCTGTGAATGTCACTGATTTCAACAGGGCTTTCAACAATTGTACATCTCTTACATTGATTCCGGAGGGCCTTTTTGCAGAATGCCGGAATGTGAAAAATTTCGAAATGGTGTTTTATGAATGCAAATCTTTGAAAGAGATTCCTCCAAGGCTGTTTGAGAACAATACTGAAGTGACAGATTTCAGCTATGCTTTTTCCTACTGTGAAAGTCTGCGTGAAATACCGGCGACACTGTTTTTGAAAAATGGAAAGGCAGTAAATTTTACCGGTACTTTCAGGAACTGTAAATCGCTTGCAAGTATTCCGAAAGGCCTGCTGTCAGGCTGTCCTGAGGCATCTGTATTCGGTGAGAATTTCAAGACTTCCGATTTGACAGGTCTTTATCCGGACTATGTCTGCGGAATGTTCCAGGACTGCAAGTCTCTGACTGCCATTCCGGGAGATCTTTTGTCGTATTGTCCTGAGGCGATGGACGTTTCCGGTATCTTTGCCGGCTGCTCTTCTCTTGCCTCTGTTCCGAAAGGTCTTTTTGATGCAAATACCAATCTCAAATATGTCTCTGGAGCTTTCCAGTATTGCAGTGAGTTGAAAGAAGTGCCTGTATCACTTTTTGACTGCAACCATAAGGTGGTGTTGTTCAGAAATACATTTGCAGGCTGTGTGGAGCTCAGAGGAGAGTCTCCTTATATGATGAAAGACGGAAAAAAGGTCCACCTCTATGAAAGGGAGGATTATAAATTTGATTTTCCTGAAATCTGGGACAGTGTCGGCTGCTTTGAAAATTGCCGGCTTCTGACTGACTATAATGACATAAGAGCCGGATGGCATTAATGAATACATTGCCTGAAGCTGATTAGGGCAATATATACCGCATATAAGTTATTAAAGCTGCCACAATACACATAATTTGGGATTGTGGCAGCTTTCTTTTCTTTGAATCTTTGCACTCGCTTTCTGCATAAGGAAAATATACATTGGGAAAGAATTATAATGCAAAGATTTTTGAAGGTAATAACAGCAGCGATGGCGCTCGCATTTTCCGGTGCGTCATATGCCCAGTCTGACAGGACATATACTATATCGGGAACAATAAGGGAAGCCGCTACGGGAGAACCTGTGATTATGGCTTCGTTTGCCGTAAACAATTCTATAGGGACGGTTACTGACAATAACGGATATTTCAGGATTTCAGGACTGAAAAAAGGGACATTGACCTATACGGTATCTTCGTTGGGGTTTGCATCTGAGACAGGGGTTCTGGAACTGAATTCAGATATCAAGGACTTTGACATAAGACTTGAACTTCTGAGTCTCGGCCTTGATGAAGTGGTAGTTACGGCAGAATCCAGGGCAGCGGGTTCGGTATCTAAAATAGGGGAGGATGCTATAAGGCATATTCAGCCTATGAGCGTTACGGATATGTTTCAGCTCATTCTCGGCAACCTTTCTTCAAATCCTGTTCTTTCATCTGCCGGTCAGGCTTCAATAAGGGAGATAACTCCAAATCCAGGCAACTCTATGGGGGCTTCGGTCGTAATGGACGGTGCACCTTTGTCCAATGACAGCAATCTTCAGACATTGTCTTCAAGTTATTCGGGTGTGAATGTGACACAGACTCTTAACGGACTGGGTGATCAGAGCACTACAGGTAAAGGAGTGGATCTTAGAACAGTCTCTCCGGACAATATCGAGTCTATGGAAGTAATCCGCGGGATACCTTCGGCAGAGTACGGAAACCTTACTTCAGGAGTGGTAATCCTTAAAACCAAGTCAGGAGTAACTCCATACCAGCTGAAATTCAAGGCAGATCCTTTTTCCAGGATGGTCTATGCCGGGAAAGGGTTTGCACTTAAAAGGGGTGATGCTGTAAATGCAGGTATCGACTGGACTCAGTCATTCAGTGATCCCAGAAAAAGATATCTCGGATTTGAAAGAGTTACGGCTACTCTTGGATATTCATCGAACTTTCATGTGTCCGGACGCCAGATGCAGTTCAGGGTGAACGGTTCGTTCTATACAAACGTCAATACGAGTAAGACAGACCCCCAGATGCAGGCTACCGGAAGTACTTACAGTAGCAGGAATACAGGGCTGAGACTTAATTTCGAGGGCAGCTGGAAAATCAGCGGCAAGGTACTTACAGTGTTGGACTACAATATTATGGCCTCGCAGAGCTTCCAGACAGACAGCATGCACGATTTTATAGCTTCTGCATCTGGGGCCGTTACGAATACGATGATTCCCGGAGTGGCAGAGGGGGTATTTCTGCCGGGCTCATATTATTCGGATTATGAGATAGACGGCAAGCCGTTCAATGTCTATGTCCAGCTGAAAGCCGGAAAGCTGTTCCAGTTCGGGAATAAAGGTTATGACAATATAAAGGCAGGGCTCAACTGGCAGTATGAGCAAAACTTCGGCAGGGGGCTTATCTTTGATATAAACCTTCCTCCGCAGAATACGACCAGCCAGGCTTTGAGACCGCGGTCATTCTGGGATATACCGGCTCTGAACAACCTGTCGGCATTTGTGGAAAACAAACTTGATGCTGATATAGGAAATACAGGGCTTATGCTTGTCACGGGAGTGAGGTTTACTAATATGTTTCTGGACCAGAGGGCCGGACGCAAGAATATATTCGTGAGCGAGCCCAGACTTAATCTTGAATATACATTTCTGGATGTGGAGGATATGCGTATTTCAGTCAGCGGAGGATGGGGCCTGTCGTACAAGACACCTTCACTTCTGTATCTCTATCCTGATGATGCATATTTCGACAGGGTGAGCCTTCTGAAAAAGTCAGAGAATGAAACAGGATCACTTTCACTGATGACAACCGATATCCTTTCTGACCTTGCAAACAGCAGTCTGAAGCCTGCGCGAAGCAACAAGGTGGAGGCAGGGTTGAATTTCAGATTCTTTGGTGTAAAAGGCAATGTTAACTGGTTCAAGGAATTGCATACGGATGAATTTGGCTTTTCCTCCATTCCCCACTTTATGCATTACAATACCTTTTCCGTACCTTCCGGTGCTACGGACCTGAAATATGAAAACGGGAAAGTATGGTTTACGGATGCAGAAGGAGTAAGGCATACTGCACAGGCTGCTGACGAGACATATATAGCCACTTATCTTTCACCTGTAAATAAAGGTCGTACGGAAAAGCAGGGAGTCGAATACAGTATTGATCTGGGAACGTGGAAAGCATTGAGGACATCTCTTGTCCTTGACGGGGCGTGGTTTCATATAATGAGGTACAATACGGAAAACTATTATTCGAAAGTCAATGAAACATACGGGTTCATCAAGTATATGCCCTCCGGAAACGGTTCAATAGAAACGAGGTTCAATACCAACTTCAGGTTCATTACCCACATACCTTCATTGAAACTCGTGTTTTCCACTACAGTACAGGCAGTCTGGTATGAGAGCTATCAGGAAATATGGAAGGACAAAGACGGCGCTGACAGATTCTTTCTTGGCGAAGATGGAAAATTTCTGAATGTCGTGCCTCTCGGGTTTAAAGACAAGTCAGGACAATATTACAGTTGGAAACCTGAATATACAGGCAAGCCTGAGTATTCCGAAATGGTGACAAAGAGACTGTTGCCAAGCTATGACAAGGAAGTCTTCAAGCCCTGGGTGATGGTGAATTTCAGATTGACCAAAGAAATAGGCAAGGTGCTGGAGGTGTCATTTACTGCCAATAACTTTACTAATTCGTCACGCTGGCACAAGTATGCAACCAAGGCCGGATACAGGCAGATATATCCTGACATGTACTTCGGAGCGGAACTTAAAATCAATATAGGAAAATTCATGGGCATTAAGAACCGGTAGAAAATTATTAATCAAAATATTATTATGAAGAAGTTACAGTTTTTATTGAAAAATGCGTGTGCCGTTATGCTGTTTTCTGCAATAGCGGCAGGTTGTGAACAGAAAACGCCTGAAACTCCGGGCGGTACAGATAACGGAGCGGTAAAGAAGCATGTCCTTACAGTCAGTCTCGTAGCACCGGAAGGTTATGATAATTTGCCGGAAATGACAGTGTCAGTTTCAAATGCAGAGAAGGAACTTGAATATACTGAACAGCTTAAAGGTGTTGATACAAAGGACTTTGAAGTACCTTCAGGGCAATATAGCATTGTCGCCAAAGGAAAGTATTCTACGACAATCTCTTTTGTAGGGTCTGGAAAGTCCGACGTCTATGACAATACCAAGGCGACAATACAGCTCTCTGAAGTAAACAAGTCTCCTGTAGTGTTTAAGGAAATATATACGACATCATTCAATTACAAGTTGAATGACACTTATATGGAAATATATAACAATTCTGATGAGACATTCTATCTGGACCAGCTTGTTATCTGTTCCATGATACCACAGCTGAAACCTAATCCATGGGTCGACTCCAATGGCAGTCTTATGGACAAGTATCCGCTTCACGGACCAGTGGTGGCTTTCCCGGGTTCAGGGAAGGAGTATCCTCTGGAGCCAGGTCACAGCGTCGTGATAGCCAACGATGCTACAGACTGGGCTGTTCCGGAAAATAATCCTACTGTAAACCTTACTAAGGCAGACTGGGAAGTTTATGTGCCTAACCTTTCTGCAATGGCTGACACTGACTATGATGCCCCGAATCTGGAGATAATCTATAATCTTAACAATCAGAGACGTCTTGGAGCAGGGTTTTTCGGAGGCGCTGTAATGCTGGCAAAACTCCCTGACGGAATGACTCCTTCACAGTTTGCCGCTGACCAGGACAATTATATGACGACTCCGAATACAGAAGAAACAAGCAGGTACCTGATGATGCCAAGTGAATATCTTCTCGATGCAGTAGAAATGGCAGATGCTTCGGCGACAGAGTACTTCAAACTTTTCCTTTCAAAAGATGATGCCACTGAAGCCAAAGTTACAGGGTGGTCGGGAAAGAGCATACGCAGAAAAGTGGCAGAAATAAAAGACGGCAGGGTTTACTACAAGGATACCAACAACTCTGCCGATGATTTTCTCCTTGACCAGCCTCTGACTCCGGGAGTTCATCCTTCAGAAGAGTAGTTGCTGATACAGCTTCTAAAAACCGTTTAATGTAAATGAATAATTTTAGAGTAATCTTGAGCCTTGTTTTGTTGGTAGTCATAGGGGCTTCAAGTTTTGCCCGGAAGATGCCGCAGCTTCCACTGTATAGGGAGGCTGAGGCTTCTTCTGATATCCGTTCAGGAAACTATAGCCCGGTATCGTTGTGGTATAGTTTTCCGGATGAGTTGTTTGAAGCCTCAGTCAAAGGAAATTTCGTAAGGGGAGACTTTCATAATGTAGATGAGTCTTCAAGGGCCGACGGTCTTGGGATTTCCGTTTCAGGCCAGAAGCGTTTCAAGTCTGTAATATGTTCAGGAGGAATATCTTATGACAACAGGAAAGAATTTTCCCGAAGGTGGAACTCTACGTCCATGATTTCAGATGACAACCCGTTTGTGCTTGCTGACTCGGTTTCTTCTGATTTTTCATCTGACAGGTTCCGGGTAGGAGGAAGGGTGGCAGTCAGACCTTTGGAATGGATGATAGTAGGGCTGGGAGCCGATTATACTACTGAAAGCTATGCAAACCAGACTGATCCGCGTCCGCATAACAGGTCTATGAGATTTGTCGTTACTCCAGGTATTGATTTTCTGATAAGCAGAAGTGTGTCCGCTGGAATTTTTGCTGGTGCTGATATCCTGAGTGAGTCAGTCTCGCATACAGTAGTCGACACAAGGGAAAACTATACTTATTTCAGGTTTAACGGAATAGGAGATTATAGTCCGATAACCACGACAATGTCAATGACTTATCCTCGTGACTATAAAGGCGTGGAATACAAGGGCGGAGTACATTTCGTCTGGGACACTCATTCATCATTTTCAAACAGCCTTCAGGTTATTTACGGAAATAATTCTGAAAAGGCACGGGACGGAGGTGTTGCATTCACTTTTCTGGGAGGGGATTACAGGAGGACGTCCTGGCAAGTGTCGGAGCGTTTCAGGTATTTTGCAAAAGGATGGTCGCACAATATCGGGATAGACTTTCTTTATAAGGAGGTGAAAGGAATATGGTATGAGCAGACACCATTTCTGGACTCGGATAAAAACAATCAGCTTTCATTCAAAATACAGGAATCCTCTTTGAAAAATAAGGAGAATGCTTGTGATTTGTCTCTTTCATACCGCCTTGACCGTCTGGCAGGTGATACTCCTGACTTTTCATTCACGGCGTTCGGAACATTGAGCCACTCATATGCTCTCCATTATGAGCTGGACGGATATTATAGAGAATATACACTTGCCGGATTCGGCGTTTCTGCTTCAAGGCATTTCCATTTCGGGAAAAATATGATTTCTGCCTGTCTTGATGCAGGGTACGCCATGCCTTTGTCATCATCGCAGTCAGTCAAGGAAAAACTGGCTGTAATTTATACCAATCCTCAGTTTGAATATATGACTGCAAGACAGTGCGGAGGAGGAGTTTCATTATCATACTGGAGGGATATCAAAGGGTTGTGGTTAGGCTTTTTCGCAGAATATGACTTTGGAAAATATATTGGGGAGAGCAGGTATTCGTATGTTCTGGCGGGATCATGCAGGCACGACTGTATGTTCGGTGTAAGGATATTATTGTAATAACTTTAATTATGTTGAGGAATATTTTCAGAAAACTGATTTTTCTGACTTTGGCTGTCTTGTCGTCTTTAGAGATGTCGGCAGCATATTACAGAACTGCATTTGCCATAGTAATTGATGCCAAAAGCTATGAAATGGCAAGGGAGCAGGTTGAGACCTATGCTTCGGAAGTGGCTAAAACAGGTTTGCAGGTAAAATTTGTAGTTGATTATAGCGGGAATCCTGATTCTCTGAGGACAGAGCTGAAAAGACTTTACAGTGACAGGAAATGTCCTGTAGAGGGAGCTGTCCTTATAGGAGACATACCTGTGGTTATGGTAAGGGATGCCCAGCATCTGACAAGTGCGTTCAAGATGGACCAGAATGTCTATGACAGATGGGAGTCATCTGTACCGTCAGACAGGTTCTATGATGATTTTGACCTTGAGTTCAGTCTGCTTGGGAAGGATCAGGACAGGAAGGGTGTCTTTTATTACAGTCTTACAGCTGGTTCGGAGCAGAAAACCAGGCCTGATATATATTCTGGAAGGATACGTCCTTCTGACAGCGGCGGAGTGTCCAGATATGATAAACTTAAGTCATATCTGGAAAAGGCGGTAAATGCAAAACGTCATCCTGAACCTGTGGATCAGATACTTTTTTTCAGCGGCAACGGCTTCATATCAGAATCAATGGTAGCGCGCATTGACGAGAAGCAGGCCCTTCTTGAGCATTTCCCGTGGTTAAGGAAGCAGTCCGGAGGAATCAGCTATATAGACCATAAAAGGGAGGAGCATATCAAGGGCAGGCTTATGAACGAGATGCAGCGTAAGGATCTTGACTATGCCGTCCTGCACCATCACGGAGACTGGAATACACAGTATCTCAACAACCTTCCGCTGACAGCAGACACAGGAAAACAGGTCGGGCAGATAAAGCTTTATCTGAGAGAATCACTGCGCCATGCCGGTGAGCACAATATTCCTGCAGATTCTGCCAGGGCAAGGATAGAGAGAAGATATGGTGAATTTCCTGATAGCTGGTATAACGGAGTGGATGATAAGGGGTTGAGAATAAAGGACTCTGTTTATCTGTCAGATCTTGATCTTTATCTTTCTGACTTCAAGGAATACAGGCCTGAGTGCAGGGTAGTGTCGCTTGATGCATGTTTCAACGGCTCATTCCACAGGGACAGCAGTATAGCGTCTTCATATATTTTCAGTGACGGCGGTACGATAGCTGTCATTGCCAATTCGGTGAATGTCCTGCAGGATAAATGGGTGGACCGTTATACCGGTCTTCTGGGACTTGGTATGAATGTCGGAAATATATCAAAGTATGCCCCATATCTGGAACAGCATATTATCGGAGATCCTACATTTGCCTTTGTATCAGCAGACATGAAAGTGAATGTGAACCGTCTTTTGAGGGATGACAGGCTGTCAGAGTGGAAGAGGCTTTCCCGTGACGGGACCTATCCTGCCTTGCAGGCATTTGCCATTGAGCAGCTTTTCAGGAAGGGTGCTGTCACTTCTTATGAACTTCTGGATATGTTTGCAACCAGCGGGACAGGTCAGGTGCGTATGCAGGCTCTTTTAAATCTTATGGAATTGAAAGATGACAATTTTATAAAAGCCGTAAGTATTGGGTTGTCTGACAGCTATGAGATGGTAGAGAGATTTTCTGCAAATATTCTGGCAAAGAGCGGTGATGAAAGACTGATTCCGGCGATGATTTCTGCATCTGTCAGGAACAACACTTCCGAGAGGGTGGAGTTTGCCCTTAAGCAGGCAATGCCTGTTTTCCCAAAGGAAAAAATGCTTGAAGAGCTGGAGAAGCAGTTCCCTGCGACCAATTATATGAATCCGGACAAAGTGAAGGACGCTATCGCTCATTCCATATGCGTCAATGCAGGGAAATGGTGCCCTTATATGTCCGGTGTGATGGCCACGGGCAGGAATGAGAAGAGCAGGCTTCAGGATATAAGGATGATGCGTAACTACCATATACATTATATGATCCCGGAACTTCTTGAATATATGAAGACTTGCGGGAATCCTGCCGTACAGCAGGCAATGCTTGAGGCATTCGGCTGGTTCACACTTTCAGTCCAGCGCCCTGCTATAATTGCTGTCGCAAAGGAGATGTGTGAAAATGAATCTCTCTCAGACGATGTCAGGAATGAGGCTTTGAAAACATATAACAGACTGAAATGATGAGAAAAACAGCATTTGTTATCCTGCTATGCAGTATAAGTTTGTCTGCGATGGCCCAGTCCGTGAAACTGTATGACTCTCCTGAACTTACCCCGGAAGTACAGGAGATCCGCAGACAGGCAGTCTGGAAGCCGTCATCATCTGCAGTCTCTTTGCCTGCCAGTGTAGATAATTCAGTATTGAAGTTTTTTCCGGAAGTGTTTGAACAGGAGGGAGGGTCCTGCGCACAGGCAGCCGGAATGAGGTATCTTTTCTCATACGAGATGAACAGGATTCTTGACAGGGATGCCGGGGCGTCTGACGACAATGTTTACAGTTATTATTTTACCTGGAATTTCCTTAATGAAGGTATTGATCAGGGAGGCTTTGCAGAGCAGGGTTTCACTATTGCAAAAAACCATGGGGCCATGTCCCTTGCTGATTTTCCTGACCCTTCGACTTCTGTTACTTACCGTTGGGAAACAGGATATGACAAGTATATAAGGTCAATGGAGAACAGGGTGGCGGAAATCCATACAATCGAGGTTATGGACCGTGCGGGTATTGACAATGCGCGCAGGTATCTTTATGACAGGGGAAACGGAAGCGAATATGGCGGAGTCCTCTCTTTTTCCGCCTATGTGTCCGGCTGGAAGATGGACAATAACTATTCCGGTCCTTCGCATACAGGATATAAAAGTATGGTGACCGGACTTGCTTCAGAAGGCGCTCATGCAATGACTATAGTCGGCTATGACGATTCTGTGGAATTTGTAAAAGACGGGGTAAGGCATTCAGGAGCATTTATAGGAGTGAACTCGTATGGTAAATGGTGGGGAGACAAAGGTCACTTTTATATTCCTTATTATTTTTTCATGCAGGACAGGCCGGCAGTAGTACTGGATCACAATATGTCTGGCTGTACATGCCGGAAGCACAAACCTCAGGTGGTGTTCAAGGTCAGGCTGAAGTATAATTCCAGAAATGACCTTTCAATAAATATAGGTGTTGCAGACAAGCCTTATGCCTTAAAGCCGGAAATTGTGGTCTATCCTCCGATCTGCAGCAACCAGGGCGGAGACCATCCTATGAGAGGGGAGTATATTGACAATTCCAGTGAAATAGAAATTGCTTTTGACTTCACGGAGGCTGTGGAGAAATACAGTTCGTATTCGGAGCCTAAGTATTTCCTGAATATTGTAAGGTCGGATGCAGGCGAGGCCGGAAACGGTACTCTGGAGGCTTTTTCTGTTCTGGACAGCAGAAGCGGGGTACCTGTAGAGTATTTCGCTGATATTGCAGTACCGGTATCTCTGAAGAAAGGTGTGAATACATTCTCTGTCTGTACTTCTGAACTCAGGACTACTTCCGGGTCAAGACTCAGAATAACTGATGATACAGGAAAAACAGTCAGTACACCTTATGTAGTCCGTACAGAAAACGGCAATTATGCAAAGATGCAGGTCATGAAATATGACAGTAATACTGGAAAACTGGAAATAAAGTTCCTGTATCAGGATGACGGATCCAGAAATATCAGTAATCCTGTAGAATGAAAATATTATGGAATACAGTAGATTGTTTATTATATCAGGGCTGGTTGCCTGCGCATTAAGTGTCGGCGGCTGCGGGAAAGCGTCTGAGCCCATAGTGACAGAAGAGCCGGGACCGTTGCAGGTCCATACTCTTGAAATAGATACGCAGTCTGGCGGCAAGTGGATTTATGTTTCTCTGGCAGACGGCAGTATAGTAGGGGAAAGTTTGTTCGGCGATGAAACAGGAGACAGATACTGGAAGGAGAAGGAAGGAGGGGATATTGCATGTTGCGGAGAGTATATCAGAACCAACGGAGGTTCTTCGGGGAATGGCAGTGCTGCAATACAGAATTTTACAGGCAAAAGTTTCAACGCCCTTGAAACAGCTCCTCTGGACGGATATCTGTATGACGGGCAGAACGACATAGTCATCAGATGATGTCTCGGAATGTTGAAATTGTGAGCGGTTAAAGGTCGGATAATAGTACTGATTTGCAATATTGTTTGGTTTTTTATGTAAATATGCGTATATTTGCAGCCCTTTTGTGGGAATTTCCCCTTGGAAGGAATGCAATTATTACATTAACAATTAATTACAAACAAAATGATCAAACAGTACGAAACCGTTTTCATTGCAACTCCCGTTTTGTCTGAGGCTCAGATGAAGGAAGCGGTTGCCAAGTACGTTAACTTCATCAAAGAGAACGGCGGTGAAGTTGTGTACGAAGAGGACTGGGGTCTGAAGCAGCTTGCTTACCCAATCCAGAAAAAGACCACTGGTTTTTATTATCTTATCGAGTTCAAGGCAGACAGCCAGTTCATCGAGGTTCTTGAGACACAGTATCGCAGGGACGAGAGGATCATCAGATTCCTTACTTTCGCTATGGACAAGCATGCTGTTGCATACGCAGAGAAAAGAAGAGCTAACAAACAGAACAAGGAGTAATAAGAACTATGGCACAGAACAACGAAATACGTTATCTCAACCCTCCTACAGTAGAGGTTAAGAGAAAGAAATATTGCCGTTTCAAAAAGGCAGGTATCAAATATGTCGATTATAAGGACGCAGAGTTCCTCAAGAAGTTCCTTAACGAGCAGGGTAAGATTCTCCCTCGCCGTCTCACCGGTACTTCACTTAAATTCCAGAGGAAAGTGGCTCAGGCTGTTAAGCGTGCAAGACACCTTGCTCTTCTTCCATACGTAACCGATCTTTTGAAATAATAAGGAGGACAGCTATATGGAGATTATATTGAAGAAAGATGTGGCCAACCTCGGTCACGCAGACGATATCGTCAATGTTAAGACAGGTTATGCTGTCAACTACCTTATCCCTCAGGGCCTCGCAACTCTTGCAACAGAGTCTGCAAAGAAGGTGCTCGCTGAGAACATCCGTCAGCGCGCTCACAAAGAGGCTAAGTTCCGTGCAGACGCTGAGGCACTTGCAGCTAAACTTGCTGAGGTTTCAGTAAGCGTTGCAGTCAAGGTAAGCGAGAGCGGCAAGATCTACGGTTCAGTTACAACAGCTCAGATTGCTGACGCTCTTGTTGCTGCAGGTCTTCAGGTTGACAAGAAAGATATCACTATCGTTTCTGAGTCAGTTAAGGAACTCGGTACTTATGAGGCTTCTGTAAAATGCTACAAAGATATCAAAGGTACTGTTAAATTTGAAGTTGTAGCTGAGTAATTCAGTCGGAAACAGATATATTATAAGAGGGTGGGTCAAAAGTCAGACTCACCCTCTTTTATATTCTTCCTCAGGTTATGTCCAGATATAAATCAGGATTATTTGTTTTCTTTCTGCTCTTCCTTTTTCTGCGAGCCTGTATCGCCTGATGAGTCCTTCTTGTATTTGAATCTGCGGATTTTCTGTGTCGCAGTCTTTTCGAAAGGCTCTTTCATCACCTCGATGTCATTGATCTTGGAGAACTTGTTCACCTGCTTGTTGACATAGCTGAGTATTGCTTTCTTTCTGGCTTCAAGTTTCTCAAAGAACTGGTCTTCACCCTCCTGATCCCAATTTATGATATTGTCATTGAACTGAATCAACGCTACAAGTCTTCCGTCGCGTTCAAGGACAATGGATTCGTTGACATCGTCTATGTCATTGATGACCTTTTCGATTTCCTCAGGGTATATATTCTCGCCGGAAGGCCCTAAAATCATGTTGCTGAGACGTCCTTTGATGTAATAGCGTCCTTTGTCATCCACAGTGGCAAGATCATTGGTCCTGAACCATCCGTCATCAGTAAATACGGACCTGGTTCTTTCAGGGTCCTTATAGTATCCGAGCATGACATTATTGCCCTTGCAGACTATTTCGCCTTCACCGGTTTCTTCATTGACATTGATGAGCTTTACAGTAACGCCAAATGCTGCGATGCCGGTCGAGCCGGGTTTCGTGATTTTCACTCCTGCATTGCAGATCAGCGGAGCGGTTTCTGTCAGACCATAGCCGATTGCATATGGGAATCTGGCCTTTTTCAGAAATTCTTCTACAGTTATGTCCAGTTTTGAACCTCCTATACCGAAGAATTTGATACGTCCTCCGAATGTAGCCTTCAGTTTCATTCCTATGAGTCGGCAGAGCAGGGTAGGGGTGTGCGACTGCATCCAGGTAAGAACGCGGCTTCTCCGGATGGTCGGGATTACACTGTTCTTATAGATTTTTTCGATGATAAGAGGCACGGACAGCATGATTGTAGGCTTTACAGTCTTCATGGCTGACAGAAGTACTGTAGGTGTCGGCGGCTTCTGGATATAATATACGCATGCCCCGCAGAAAATAGGATAAAGTACGCCTATGCTTAACTCATAAGTGTGTGCCATTGGAAGAATTGAAAGCCATACATCCTTGCTGCCTGCCTTGTGGGCGTGGAATGATGCGATTATATTGGAGCAAAGATTCCTGTGGCTGAGCATGGCTCCTTTTGCATTTCCAGTTGTTCCGGAAGTGTAGATTATAGTAGCAAGGTCATCAGGAAGAGGTTGTGTGACTTTTCCGTCGCATGTGAAGGCATTGTCGTCTTTCTTTATCAGCGTGAAAGTCTCGATATCGATAATCAGAATCAGTTTGTCAACGCACTCCTTGCTGAGTTTGCCGAGCATTCTCTTTGAAATGAAAATCGCCTTGCAGCCGGAGTGGTTAAGAATGTTAGTCACCTCATTTTCCGATGAATCAGGAAGAATCGGTACCGATACGCGTCCGAACGGAACAAGCGAAAACATTGCTACGGTCCAGTTGGGCATATTCTGTGACAGAATGGCTACTCTGTCACCTGCTCCGATTCCGTATCTGGATAGCATATGTGACAGCTCGTCACATTTAAGTTTGAAGCTTCCGTATGTGTAGCCCATATCTGAATCCAACATCTGGGACAGTTTGTTGTTCTCATACAGGGCTGTAGAGTAGTCATATAACTTGGCGAGGGTATCAATATACTTTTCCCTCATTTTGATTATTTTTTTATACACAAAATTCATATTTGTCTATGTATGTGATTAAGAATCATCCTGAAAGTGGCTGAAGCAGTCTATAGACGTCAGTGAGTCACATATTTCTCAGGGTGTTTTCCCTGCATGTGCATCTGCTCATACAGATCCTGAATCCTTTTCATATCTGCCCTGGCATCATCGGTAAGCTCTACTTTTACACCTCTTCCTACGCGCTTGGTCTTCCAGTCGAAATATCCCAGATATACGGGAATATTACATTCTTTGGCGATGGTATGGAATCCTGTCTTCCAACGCTTGATGGCTTTACGGGTTCCCTCAGGAGCAATGGCAAGGTGCATATATTCAGCCTTGTTCATTTCATGAATAATGCTTACCATGAGTGCTGTCGGGTTTTTTCTGTCCACCGGAACTGCCCCCAGTGCTTTAAGCAGCGAGCCAAGAGGCCACCAGAAAAACTCTTTTGCTATCATTACGTTAGCAGTACCTCCTACGGAAGTATAATAAAGATATGATACGACGAAGTCCCACATTGATGTGTGAGGTACTCCTAAGATAATGCATTTTTTTTCAGGAGCGGGTGGCTCGACAGCTGTCCAGCCCATGGACCTTAAAAGGAATCCGCAAAAATTTTTCCACATAATTTTAAATGTTTACATCCTCCAGCTCTTCTTCCGATCTCAGATTCTGGCGGATAAAGTTCTGTCTGTCAATAGTGTTGACTCCCATATAGAATTCCATAAGCTCAGAAATGGATTCTTCGTCACCGAGTTTCACGAGATCGAGTCTCATGTCTTCACCTATGAAATTTTCGAATTCATGGGAGGAAATCTCTCCGAGACCCTTGAACCTTGTGATTTCAACGCCGGTCTTCAGGGCTTTTATTGCAGCTTCTTTCTCTTCAATGCTGTAGCAGTATCTGGTTTCCTTTTTGTTCCTTACCCTGAACAGCGGAGTCTGAAGAATATGTACGTGTCCGCGTCTGATAATATCCGGATAGTATTTAAGAAGGAAGGTTACCACGAGCATGCGTATGTGCATCCCGTCATCATCGGCATCGGTTGCTACTATGATATTGTTGTATCTCAGTGCATCAGTATCCTCTTCGATACCCAAAGCATTTATGAGAAGGTTGAGCTCTTCATTTTCAGCGACCCTCTTGCGGCTCTCCTTATAGCAGTTGATAGGTTTTCCACGGAGGCTGAATACGGCCTGCGTTTCTGCGTTGCGGGCCTTTGTTATGGTACCGCTTGCAGAATCTCCCTCTGTAATGAAGATACTGGTGAGTTCCGCCATATCTTTCTTGCTGGCAGGAAGCTTGTCATTATAGTGAATCTTGCAGTCGCGCAACTTCTTGTTATATACGCTGGTGCGTCTGCTCCTTTCCTTGGTTTTTTTCTGGATTCCTGAAATTTCCTTTCTTTCCTGTTCTGAGGCAATGATCTTTTCCTGCATCGCTGCAGCCGTCTCCTTGTGCATATGGAGATAGTTGTCAAGATTTGTCTTGATGAAGTCATTGACAAAAGTCCTGATAGTAGGACCTCTGTCTGTTCTCAGTGATCCGTCTGCTCCTTTTACGGTTTTTTCCCACATATAGGTGGACCCCAGCTTGATTTTCGTCTGGGATTCAAAGTGAGGCTCCTGAATCTGTATGCTGACAGCTCCGACTACTCCCTGACGCACATCTTCAGGGGCATAGTCTTTTTTGTAGAATTCCTTGATTGTTTTGGCAATAGCTTCACGGAAAGCTGCCAGATGAGTTCCTCCGTCGCGTGTGTTCTGGCCGTTTACGAAAGAGACGATGTTTTCGCCGTAGCTTCCACCGTGAGTGAGAACTATTTCAATATCTTCCCCTTCGAGATGTATCGGAGGGTAGAGAGGCTCTTCTCTCATACTGTCGTTGACCAGGTCGAGCAGACCGTTCTTTGAACTGTAGGAAGTTCCGTTGACATGTAGAGTGAGTCCTTTTTTCAGGTAAGCATAGTTCTTTACCAGGGCCTCCACATATTCCATATTATATGCGAAATTTCCGAACATCTCTGCATCAGGTGTGAATCTGACCAAAGTGCCGTTTTTTTCCTTTACCCCGCTTCTTGTCCCTGAGTCAGTTACCTCTCCGCGGCAGAAAGCCGCATAGGAACTTTCGCCGTCCCTGAAAGACTCTACATAAAAATAAGAAGAGAGAGCGTTGACAGCCTTTGTTCCGACACCGTTCAGTCCTACAGATTTCTTGAAAGCAGCATCATCGAATTTTCCTCCGGTGTTAAGTTTGCTGACTACATCCACTACCTTGTCCAAAGGAATTCCTCTTCCGTAGTCTCGTATTGTAACATCCTGGTTTTCAATGGTAATGTCAATCACTTTACCGAACCCCATTGTGAATTCGTCAATCGAGTTATCTACAACTTCCTTAAGCAGGACATAGATACCGTCACCGGGATTGTCTCCGTTTCCAAGGCGGCCGATATACATTCCGGCCCTTTTCCTGATATGTTCATTCCACTCCAGGGTCTTGATATTGTCACCCGTATATTTCACTGTCTCTTCAGCCATATTTTAAAACCCAATTTCTGCAAAAATAGCAATTTTTCCGTACATTTTTGATGCTCTTGGAAATAAATGTATATCTTTGCCACTTATTATGTTTAATTTATCTTAACCAAAATGAGACATTTAAGATTTTTAACACTGGGTCTTATAGTCTTATTCTCGTGCTCAAGAGAAACTCTGAATGAGCCTGTTGCAGGCTCTCCTGGAGAATTGGAGATTCAGCTCTCTGTTTCGGACACGGAAATGGATGTAAGGCCTGCCGCTAAAGCGGTGGAGGAAAATCTTCCTTCGACAGACGACTTTATGGTCGAACTGTACAATGCGAAGGGAGTCAGAATTTACAGGGCGCCTTATGCCGAATCGGCAGGAATGGCTCTTAAGGTGAATTCCGGAGAGTACCGTCTGCTGGCTCAGTGCCGTGATTCTGCTGGGGCGGGTTTTGATCCTGCGGTTTATGCATGGTATGCAGCGGATTCTACATTTACAGTCCTTCCTCAAGAAAAAAAGGCAATTTCAGCTACAGCAAAAATGATGAAGGTCAAAGTCAATGTCAGCTATGGTCCGAATATCGTGACAGACTATCCGGAACATTATTCGTTTGTTAAGCTGATTAAGGGTACGGCATCTGCTGCTGAACTCAAATTTTCCAAGGAAGAGAAAAGAAGCGGCTACATTCCGGCAGGAAAACTTGTTTATGAACTCTATGTAGTGGATCCTGAGACTCAGGAACTCAAGTATTTCCACAATGACACCACAGAGTACAAACCGAATGATTTCGTAAAGTTCAATGTGGATGTTGTACGCGGGAACGGGCAGACAGGAAATGTTACTGTTACAGTCGATGAATCAGTAAACGGTATAGAGAAAAAATATGAAATACCATTTGATGCTGCTACAAAGGCGGCCCCTGCCATTTCCCTTGACGGATTCACTCCTGAAAAATCATTCAGTTTTGTAGAGGGAGTGGAATATCCTGGTACACAGGTAAATATTTCTGCAGAAGGTAAAATCAAGGCTTTCGAGCTTTCTTCTCCGCTTTTTGCAGCAAGGGGGATAACTTCATCTCCTGAAGAGACAGTCGATTTGGCGTCTGCTGAACTTGACCCTGCAAAGGCAGAAGCAGTAAGAGCTCTGGGATTCAATTTCGGACGTTCGGTTGCAGGACAGCGTATGGCTGCAATCAGCTTTGAATCAATAGGATACAGATGCCATTATGATCCATCTTCCGAATTCTCGGGTACATTTACATTGAAAGTGACTGACGGACTTGGAAAGACTGCTACAGAAACTTTCTCTATTTCACAGAAACCTGTCAGCATAACTTTCAACCCTCAGCCATACAATGCTTATGCAAGAAGGGTTACAGGACTGACCGCAAATATTTCAGATGGAGACCCTGCAAAGGCTGTCCTTCAGTATAGTTTGGATGGAATTAACTGGAAATCAGTGAACCAGCTTTCATCATCACCTGAGAAGGAAGTTAAATATAGTGATATAACAGGCCTTAATCCCGATACACGTTATAAATTGCGTGTTATTTACAACGGCAATGAAAATGTTGTTTCCAATATAGCGGAACTTACTACAGAGGCTGCTGCCCAGGTAGGAAATGCAGGATTCGAAGACTGGCTTATGGAACAGTATTCCTATAAGATTACTTGGGGTGGAACTTTCAAATACGACTGGTACCGTCCATGGAAGGCCGGTGAACAGGATATGTGGTGGGCTGTAACAAGCAGGGCTTCCATGCCGTCCAGTGGTGTTGGCGGCGTATCAAACCTGCACGTAAAGACATGTCATACTGCATCTCCTTCTATCGACTCCCATTCAGGAAAATACTCAGCCCATATTTATACTGTAAATATTGGAACTTTCAATACTGATGCCGTTGACAGCGGAACACCGTATCCAGGTGAAATATTCCTTGGTACTGCAAACGATTCAGGAAAGCATTCTTCTGACGGACATTCATTTGGAAGCAGGCCTGACAAGATATCATTCTGGTATAAATTCAAACCTTCTGCAGGAACATCCGAGACTTTTTATGCTCTGGTAGAGCTGAAAGCTGCTGACGGTACATCTTTATTCAGAAAAGAAATTACAGATGGTCCAACAGCTGAAGCATGGACATTGTATGAGATTCCGCTTGAATACAGCGACCTGACCAAAAAAGTCGCTACTGCCGTCATGATGTTCAAGTCATCATCAGCGGCAAAGCCAGACACAGATGCTCAATCACAGCTGGAAATCAATGGAGTAAATGACTTTACCGCACATTTCGGAAGTTCATTGAGAATTGACGATGTCGAATTTATTTATGAATAAGAATCTGATTTAAACTAAGTTTAAAATAAATATTACAACAATGAAAAAAATTTTCATTACAATATTGGCAGCGGCTGCAGTACTCGCAGGCTGCAAGAAAGAGAAAGTTGAAGGCGGCCAGACAGGTACTTTGGAACTCTCCCTTTCAAAGGACAATGCCGGATATAACGACAAGGTGACCGGTCCGTCACCTAAAGCAACAGTTTCATCTGTAGATATCAATTCTTTCAATGTTACTGTAGCAAGTGTCGGAGGTGGATCGTATAACAATACATGGGTTTATTCGGAAATGCCTGAAATGATCGACCTTCCTTCAGGAACTTATAAGGTTACAGCTGCATCTCCGGAGGATCATCAGGCAGCAGCATGGGACAAGCCATTGTATGGAGGCGAAAAAGAGATTATCGTAACTCCTGGTAAGGTATCTCCTGTCGAAGTCGTATGCGGACTTACTAACATGAAGGTTACTGTAAAGTGTACTGAGAACTTCCTTGCTGAAATCGAAAGATTCAAGATAACCGTTGCAGAGGCTTCTGCCGAGACCAATTGCCTTATCTGGGAGAAGACTGAAGTGGATGAGGGCAAAGCCGGTTATTTCCCTGTCAAGCCGTTGATTGTAAAGGTTGACGGATACAGGACAATCGACGGTACTGGTGCCAATACCACTATAACTATCAAGGATGTGGCTGCCAGGGATCATCATATACTTAATATTGATGCAATAACAACAGGACAGATTGCCCCTGACAACAACGGACTTATCGTGATTGATCCGAATACTACAGATAAGGATGTAACTGTAGATGTTCCAGGATTTGAGAATCCACCTGTTGACAGACCTGAGCAGCCGCAGCCGGAACCGGAGCCTGAGACTCCTGCCATCACTATGACTTGGGATGCTAATCCGGATTTTGCTGCAACAGAACTTAAGGAAGATATGAGTACTGCTGTTATCGGAATTGCAGTTCCGGCAGGAATCAAGACATTCAAAGTAAAAGTCGATTCTCCGACTCTGAATTCCTTAATATCAAGTATGACAACTGATGGAACTACTACAATGGATTTAATTTCTGATGAAAAAGTGAAAGGTGCTCTTTCTACTGTTGCGCCTGCTCTTCCAACAGGTGATAAACTTGCAAATCAGAAGAAAGTGAATTTTGATCTTTCAGAATTGTTGCCTTTGATTTTAACTACAAATCCAAGTCCTGATACAAACCATAACTTTACTTTGGAAGTATCTGACAATAACGGCAAGATCCTCTCCAAGACTTTGACTTTTCACTATACCGGAACACCGGCAGCGCTGTAAAACATAATAAGGATTATCATGAGAAAAATAAGATATTTTCTGATATCCGTATTGTCTGTGCTGTCAGTCCTGTCCTGTAATAAGGAGACAGTTGAAGATTCTGGATATGGATATCTGTATGTGAGTCTGGACAGGGACTCAAAGGAAGACATTGTCTTCAAAAGCACTCCGGTAGAACAGCTTGTGTTCGCACTGGATATCTTCAATCCAATGGGACAAAAGGTAGCTTCTGTTCCGGATTATAAGACTTTGGCTACAGAGCCTTTGTCTTTGCCTGCAGGAAACTTCTTTTATGAAGCAGTAGCCTATTCCGGCTCTGACCCTGCAGCGGCTTTTGACGAGCCTTTCTATAGCGGATCTGCAAAGTTCAAGGTTACTAAGGACCAGGTGTCAAATATTGACATTAAAGCATCACTGGCCAATGTGAAGGTGACAGCTGCTTTTGACGAACAGATCAAATCGACTTTCAAAGAATATAAACTTACGGTATCAAACGGAAAGGGGGAACTCGTATTTGATAATACTGCAGTCCCTTCTACTATTGATAAGGAAGGCTTTTTCAGTGTTACCGGAACTCTTACATGGTCTCTCCGTATGGTGAACAATGACGGAGAGGTATACGAGGCTCTGACTGATACATACACTGATGTTAAGGCTAAACAGCATTATAACCTGTCATTCTCTCTGAAGCAGAAAGAAGAGGTGGGTGGAAGTTCTGTTACAATCGTTCTTGATGACTCTGTAAACAAGAAAGAATATGACCTTTCTTTGGATTTCGGTGACGGTACTGTACCTTCAGTGACATCTTCCGACTTCTCTTTTGAAAACGGTGTCATACAGATTATAGCAGGAGACCTTTCTCCGCGTACTTTGGATTTGTCATCCGCAGACGGTTTTGAGAGCGTTATTCTAAGCTATGGCAGCGGAGAGAGCCTTGGAAACGATACAAAAGTTTATGAACTGGTAGACGCTGATCAGGGCGTGATTGACGGGCTTGCAACTGCGGGTATTTCCGTAAAATCTATCAGGAAGTCTGATTCTTCTGCTAAAATAGCCATTACTGATTTTGCTAGCAACCTTTCAATGGGAAGGCACATAATGAAGATTTTCGTGGTGGAGAACTCTAAGAATAAGAGTTTTGTAGAGAAAACACTTTCGTTCAATGTGATGTCTAATGTAGATGTCCAGGCTGTACAGATAGGCAAGGCAGAGGTATGGGCCAATTTTGCTATTCTGAAAGGCAAGTGGTTTCCTGAGATTCGTCCTGAAGGTCTTTCATTCCAGTATATGAAGAAAGGTGAACCGCAGTGGACCGATTTCCCTGGTACTGTGAACGTGGATGAAGGAAGCCGTACATATACTGCTGAATTGAGAGGTTTGGAGCCGTCAACAGAGTATCTGTACCGTGCTGTATGCACGAGCACTGCAGGAAAAGAGACTATGTCACTTGGGTTTACTACAGATGGTACACCTGTCGTGTCAAATATGAGTTTTGACACATGGTCACAATCTGGAGCATTGTGGTTCCCTAACTCAACATCAGACAAGGGTTCAAGTGGATTTATCTGGGATTCTGCAAATACCAAAGCAATGGGATTCCTTGATGTAGTGGTTACAAGTCCGGAAGAATCAAATGTTGCGGTTTCTGGAGAGGGAAAGAAGGCTGCCAAACTTTCAAGTATAACAACTGCAGGTAATTTTGCAGCAGGAAATATTTATACAGGTAAATTTGGTTCTGCTACACTTAGACCTTTAGGAGCTACATTGCAGTGGGGAGTTCCATTTACAGGAAGACCCCTTGCGCTTAAAGGATATTATGACTATAAGCCAGTTAATATTAATCTTGCAGATGGATCACACTCGCATCTAAAAGGTCAGCAAGATATAGGTCAGATTCAGATAATTTTAACTGACTGGACAAAACCGTTTGATATTAATACGGGAGATAATGTTTTTGTTGATGTGAATGCTGAATATGTTATAGGTTATGGTACTATGGATTTGAATGCGACATCAGGATACCAGAAGTTTGAGCTTAAAGTGGAATATCGCGATAAAGTTCGCAAGCCTACCTATATCGTTATTGTTGGTGCATCCAGTAAGTACGGAGACTATTTCACCGGAGGAGAGGGTAGTACTCTTTATCTTGATGAATTCGAATTTGTTTACGACCCAAATCAATTGGGAATAGAGTAAAAGTAGATGAAATTTAATAAGTTAGCAATGTTTTTTATGGCAAGCACACTTAGTGTGCTTGCCATTGATGTATATGCATCTGAGGCTTCAGTAGAAAGAGTTGCTGTTAAACGTACTGCCAAAAACAGAAGTGAGGTAGAGCCTTTTGACAGGGGAATCGGAGTTTCAAAATCTGTTTTCATTCCGAAAGGGTCTGTCGGCGCAGGTGTTTCACTTTCCTATAATAATTACAGTATAGGAAACGGAGCTGCTGATGCAGGTTATTCTATGCTTTTTAATCTTCTTGGCAATATTCACGGAAATATGCTTTCATTCGGTGTTTCTCCGTATGTTTCTTATTTTATAGCGGATAACTTATCTGTCGGTGTGCGTTTTGATTACGATAGGTCCAAGATGGGACTTGGTAATATGGATCTTTCTTTTGGGGATGCTTTGTCATTAAACATAAGTGATTTCAATTATTTCAGGCATACTTATACCGGAGCTATAACTCTACGTAATTATCTTCCGTTCGCTCAGAGCAAGAGATTCGGAATGTTTACAGAGTTGCGTGCGATGGGAGGTTACGGACAGGCGGAGAGTTACAGGATAGATGACAAGGATAAAGTCGGAACATATCAGGATATATACAATTTTGATATAGGACTTGTGCCTGGACTATGTGCCTTCATAACTAATGAAGTGGCTCTGGAGGTATCAATAGGACTTCTGGGATTCAATTACCAGAAAGTTGTCCAGGTGACCAATCAGGTGGAAAAGAGCGAAATGGAGAAGAGCGGGGCTAATTTCAAACTGAATATTTTTTCCATTAGTTTCGGACTTTCGTTTTATATTCCTACAGGAGCTCACAGAATGAAGAAAAACAATTAGAAGATGAACAGAATATTGAGTTTTATCATTGCAGTCCTGATTTCGTTGGCTGTGACTTCCTGTCTGATTGATAATGATATGTCATATCCCCGTATAAAAGCAGATATTACGGCGTTTGAAGTGTCAGGACAGAAATCAGTTAATATTAACGCAGAAACAAGAAGTATCGATATTGTCCTTGAAGAAGATGCAGATATATCAAAGCAGAGAATTACTGTTTTGGCTTTTTCCGAAGGTGCGAGGTGTGATGAACTTGCTGTGGATAAGTATATCAGTCTTGCAGAGCCTCTTAAAGTGACGGTCAGTACCTATCAGGATTATGAATGGACGATTTCTGCTACTCAGCCGATTGACAGGCATGTGAAAGTCAAAGGGCAGATAGGAGAGGCTGAATTCAATGTCCAGACTCGCTATGCATTAGTGAAAATTTCTGATAATCAGGATCTCGGAAAGGTGGTTTTTGAGGATATGAAGCTTGAACCGAAAGGAGCTGAACTTCTTGGATATGTTCAGAAGAATGGTGGAGAGAAGTCTATCGTTCCAGTTACGTTCCCTCTGACTCTCGACTGCGTGATTCCTCGTGAGTTTGTATATAAAAACGGAGAAAACGAATGTACATGGACTGTGGATGTGGATGTGATGTCAGTGGCGATGTCTGTAACATCAGTGAATGCCTGGTGCTACAGTGTTGATGTCAATGCTGTTTTTGACGGCAACGGCACACCGTATTTTGAGTATAAGAAGGCTTCTGGAGATGAGGCATGGTCAAAATTTGAAGAACTTGAAGTTTCCGGATTCGATATAAACGCTAAAATCCCTAATCTTGAGGAGGATACGGATTATCTCGTGAGAGTCGTGAACGAAGAAGAGTCGAGCGATGAAGTTCCTTTCAAGACAGGCAAGCCTGAGCAGATAGACAATCTGAATTTTGATACATGGTATTCAAAGAAGTCAGGAAGCAAGGACATATGGTATCCTAATCTTAATGAGACATTCAAGGTATGGGGAACAGCCAATCCTGCTTCTGGAGGCTTTATCGGTTCCCTCACTACGCCTGATGATGTATTTACTGCTGTTTCAGGAGAAGGCAAGAAGGCTGCCAGGCTTGAAAGCAAGTATGCAGTCATTGCTTTTGCGGCAGGAAATCTCTTTACCGGTGAGTTTGTTAAACTTGACGGACTGGGAGCTATTTTGAAGTGGGGACATGAGTTTACAGCCAGGCCTTCAGCCTTGACCGGATATTATTCATATTCTCCAAAAGCAATTGATAAAGTAAAGTCGCCTTATGAAAATCTTAAGGGCACCAAGGATAAATGCAATATTGCCATATTCCTTACTGACTGGTCTGAGCAGTTTGAGATCAATACGGCAAAAGGTATTTTTGTAGACCAGAGCAAGAATAACCCTGATATAATCGCTTACGGTAAGCTTGAAACTGATGAGGATAGTGGAGGTGAGTATAAAGAGTTCAGAATAGATCTGGAATACTGGAGACCGGATGCCACTCCGACTTATATTGTGATAGTGGCAAGTTCAAGTTATAAGGGAGATTATTTTACTGGAGGAGTAGGAAGTACCCTTTATGTGGATGAGTTCGAGCTTGTTTACGAATAGTTGAAATACTTTCAAAAAAATGAGGAAGTCCGAAGGGCTTCCTCATTTTTTAATCCTCTTTGGTTTTAAAGATGTCCGCTGTCGCAGCGGACATCTTTTTGGTTAGTTAGTAGTGTTTTCAATTATTATTGGTTAGTAGAATTTTGCTTTAAGGTTCGGCTAAGGTATGTATTAAAAATGAAAATGCAAAATAAAATTTAAAAAAATGCTTTCATTTTTAAATCTTGAGACTTTTAAATCAAAACATTTGTTTAATCATCCAGAAGTCCGGGCCTTAATTTTTTAGTTCTGGCTTTCGCCTGTTTGTCTTGCCAGGGAGTTATAAGTTTCGGGTTACCGCTTAAAAGAACGTCAGGTACTTTCCATCCGTTGAATTCTGCAGGCCTTGTATATATAGGTGCAGACAGCAGTCCGTCCTGAAAGCAGTCGCTTAAAGCTGAAGTTTCGTCTGTAAGTGCTCCCGGAAGTAATCTTACAATAGCATCTGCCAGGATTGCAGCAGGCATTTCTCCTCCGCTAAGTACATAGTCCCCTACAGAAATCTCTCTTGTAATGAGGTGTTCCCTTATCCTGTGGTCAATGCCCTTGTAGTGGCCGCAAAGCAGTATGATATTGCCCTTTAGGGACAACTCATTTGCTATGCCCTGGTTCAGGATTTCTCCGTCTGGAGACATATATATGATTTCATCATACTCTCTTTCTGACTTCAATTCTTCAATCATCATATAGACAGGCTCTATCATGAGTACCATTCCGGCATCGCCTCCATAACTGTAGTCATCAACCTGCTGTCTGGGGCCTTTACCGTATTTTCTCAGATTGTGGACATGTATTTCAACTATACCTTTTTTTTGCGCCCTGCCTACTATAGAGTTGTTAAGCGGGCTTTCCAGCAGTTCGGGAAGTACTGTTATAATGTCAATTCTCATATTGTGAGTGTGTTTACTTTAGTAAGTTGTTTGTTTCAGTTTGCAAAAATAGTCAATTTGCCTTGAAACTTTAAGAATAAAAGGAGGCACATCGGTAATTTTAGTAAAAAAAAGGTATATTTGCAGTTTGAACATTATAAACTATAATTTTGCAACAAATTTAGCACTGTATATTATGAGTGAAGAGATTATTCCTGATGTAACGTTAGCATCAGATGTACTTGAAAACGAGGAGCCGGCAGTGAATTATGCCGCTATGAGTCTGGCAGAATTGGCGGATGCATTCCAGAAACTGGCTGTCGGCGAAGATCGTATGAAAAGGTCTAAGGAGGCAGAAGCCATAAAGTCTGCATTTTACAAGAAACTGCTGAAGGAGAGGGCAGAAGCCGGAAGTATGGCTGAAGTTGACGAGCCTGGCGGAACAGAAGATGCTGAAGTTGCTGAGGAGGCAGTTCAGGAAGAGCCGGAAAATACCGAAGTGTCTGCTGAGGTGGTTTCTGAGGATCCTTTTACTGAGATTGAGCGCGGATTCAAGGCTCTGTATAATGCATACAGGAAAGAGCGTGCCGAATATAACAGGCAGCTTGAACAGGAGCGTGAGCACAATCTTCAGTTGAAGGAAGCTGTAATTGCCGATCTTAAGGCTCTTGTGGAAAAACAGGAGGATGTGAACGAGACTTTCCCTGAGTTCCGGGAAATACAGAACAGATGGAGGGCTATCGGACAGGTTCCTGTACAAAGTTTCAGGAATCTCAATGATACATATCAGTTGTATGTAGAGCAGTTCTATGATATGGTCAAGATAAACCGTGAATTGCGTGATCTTGATTTCAAGAAAAATCTCGAGGCTAAAGAGCAGTTCTGTGAAGCTGCAGAAAAGTTATCCGAAAAGGAAAATGTAGTGGAGGCGTTCCGTGAACTCCAGAAACTGCATGAGCAGTGGAAAGAGTTTGGTCCTGTAGCCAAGCAGTTCAGAGAAGATATCTGGAACAGGTTCAAGGCTGCAACAGCGGTTGTAAACAAGAAATATCAGGCATTTTTTGAGGGACAGAAAGAGCAGTATGCAGCCAATCTGGCAGCCAAATCGCAGCTTTGCGAGCAGGTAGAAGCTATTGCAGAAAAGGAAATTGTCACTTCAGGAGAGTGGAATGAATACTCGAAACAAATAGAGGATATCCAGAAACAGTGGAAAGGTATAGGCTTCGCATCAAAGAAGGAAAACCAGAAAATTTATGACCGTTTCCGTGCTGCCTGTGACAAGTTCTTCAGCCGTAAGCGTGAGTACTATGCTGTCTATAAGGGGGAAATGAATGACAATCTTCAGAAGAAGATTTCCCTATGTGAGGCTGCAGAGGCACTTAAAGGCAGTACAGAGTGGAAAAAAACTACTGACCAGCTTATAAATCTCCAGAAACAGTGGAAGGAGATAGGAGCTGTTCCCCGCAAGAAGTCAGAGGCGCTTTGGAAGCGTTTCCGTGCCGCTTGTGATGAGTTTTTCAATGAAAGGGACAAGAATGCAAAGCCTGAGAATGACTATTATGGAAACCTAAAGGCAAAGAAGCATCTTATAGATGAGATAAATGCCTATACTCTCACAGGAGATGAGGATGTAGATTTCCAGGCAATGAATGCATTTGCAGATAAGTGGCAGGCTATAGGCTTTGTTCCATTTAAGGAAAAGGACAAGATTGCAGTTGCATACAGGGATGCTGTCAATTCCAAGTTCCAGGATTTGAAGCGCAGGCATCGCTATGGCAAGTCGCCAAAGAGTGAGAAAGAGCGTCTTGTCCAGATCTATACGAAGAAGGAACAGGATATCGTAACTTATGAAAACAATATTGGTTTCTTTGCTGCATCCAAGAATTCTGCACCTTTAATCAAGCAGATGGAAGAGAGGATAGAAAAGGCAAAAGAAGAGTTGAAAGAGCTTGAAATGCAGATTAGGGCTCTAGACAATGAGGCGAATCAGGATTAAATAGAATAATAACAAGATTTTAGATGAACAAGAGTTCCGTAATCGGCTTGATTCTGATAGGCGTGATATTTTTCGGCTTCACGTGGTATCAGTCAAGGCAGTATCAGAAACAAGTAGAATTTCAGGCACAGCAGGATTCAATAGCATTGGCTCAGAAAATGTATATGGATTCGGTGTGGAGGGCAGAGCATCCTGCAGATACATCCGCATCGTTTTCAATGCATGATCAGACATCTGCTGAAAAAGCAAGAATTTATAAGGATAGTCTGATTGATAATGCCTGCAGGGCAGATGCATCATACTATACATTGTCAAATGATAGGATTGAAGTAGCTTTCACTACCAAAGGTGCTCAGCCTTATAGTGTGAAACTGAAGGATTTTTACAACTATGACAGTACAGACCTCTATATTTTCAAACCGGAGATGAGCCAGTATGGCATAACCATCTATGCCGGTGAAAATATCAATACAAAGGATTTTGTATTTGAGGTTGCGGAAAAAACAGATTCGACTATTGTCATGAGACTCCCTTTTGCAGCAGGAGGATATATACAGCAGAAATATACTCTGGCTGCAGACAGTTTTGTGGTTGATAACGAGTTTTCGCTTGTCGGTATGGGTGACATCATACCTAAGAATGTGTCAGCATTTGACATTGACTGGAATGTTGTTATCCCGCGTATGGAGAAAGGATACAGGAATGAAAAGCAGTATTCGAAACTCAACTACCTTTTTCCTGGAGAAAAAAAACCTGAGAGAGTAGGTGTAGGGCGTGACGGTGATGCCAGAGTAGATGCAAAGATATCATGGTTTGCCTTCCAGCAGCAGTTCTTCTCTGCAATCATGAGGGCGGGCAATGAATTCTCGTCAGGTGATATGGAAATCCGTTTCTTCGAGGAGAATGATCCGAACCGCAATCTTATGGCATGTACAGCTAAGATGAGGTCTGAGTTTGCTGCTTCTCCGGACGGGAATGTCTCTGTACCGTTCAGTTTTTATTTCGGACCTAATCATTACCGCACATTGAAGCATCTGGACCAGCATTATGAAAGGATTATTCCGCTGGGAGGTTCTGTCATAGGACTTATCAGCCGCGGTATTATCATCCCTGTGTTCAACTTCCTTGGAAGGTTTATCGGTAATTTCGGTATCGTGATACTTATTCTTACAGTGCTTATCAAGTTGATTGTATCACCGCTTACCGTCAAATCATATATTTCATCGGCAAAAATGTCCGTCATCAAGCCTGAGGTTGACAAGCTGAACCAGAAATATCCTAAGCAGGAAGACGCTATGAAAAAGCAGCAGGCTATGATGGATTTGTACAGAAGGGCAGGAATCAGCCCTATGGGAGGATGTCTTCCTATGTTGCTGCAGCTTCCTGTATTGTATGCAATGTTCCGTTTCTTCCCTGCATCCATAGAGCTCAGGCAGCAGCATTTCCTGTGGGCGGATGACTTGAGCGGATATGACTCTATTCTTAATCTGCCTTTCAATATTCCTCTTTACGGAGATCATGTTTCTCTGTTTGCGCTTCTGATGGCTGTATCGATGTTCCTTTATTCGAAGATGACTTCGAGCCAGATGTCTGATGATCCGAATATGGCAGGAATGAAGTTTATGAGTGTATGGATGATGCCGGTGATGATGCTGTTTATCTGTAACAATCTTTCCAGCGGATTGAGTTACTATTATCTTCTTTCCAATCTTATCACAATGCTTCAGACATGGTTTGTGAAGAAATATATTGTGAAACCTGAGAAGATTTATGCTCAGCTTGCAGCATCGGCAAACAAGCCAGCTCCGAAATCCAAGTGGCAGCAGCGTCTTGAGGAAGCTCAGAGGATGCAGCAGCAGATGGCTAAGGAACAGGCTAAGAAACGTCGCTAAACAATTTTCGAATATGTCGATAAAGACAGAAATATTAAAACTTAAAGAAGAACTGCCATCAAATGTTAAATTGGTGGCAGTTTCTAAATTTCATCCGTTGGATGCAATAAAGGAGGCATATGAAGCCGGGCAGAGGGTTTACGGAGAAAGCCGGCCTCAGGAACTGTATTCAAAAGTTACAGAACTCCAGTCTTCTCCTGATTATTCAAAAGGGACTTATGCGGATATAGAATGGCATTTTATCGGTCATCTTCAGACAAATAAGCTTAAATTTGTGCTTCCTTATGTTTCAATGGTAGAATCGGTTGATTCACTGAGGCTGCTTGAGGCCATTGACAGTTGGTCTGCAGCGGCAGGGAAGGTGACTGATGTGCTTTTGGAATATCATATAGCTGAAGAGGATACGAAACAAGGGTTTGATGCCGGGCAGATAAAGGAAATCCTTGTTTCAGGCAGGTATTATCAGAATGTCAGAATACGAGGTCTTATGGGAATGGCCACTTTTACTGATGATGAAGATATTATAAGGGCAGACTTTTCGCGACTGGTAAATCTAAAGGCCGAATTGGACAAATACAAGACAAGTATCCCTGCGCAGGCCAACCTTACACTTGATTTCGATACTCTATCTTTCGGAATGACGCATGATTATAAGATAGCAGTGGAAATGGGAGCCGACATTGTCCGTATTGGCACCATGATTTTCGGGGAAAGGGACTATTCCAGGTAGAGTGAATAATGAATCGTCCAAACGCTTTAATTGCGTTTGGACGATTTCATTTCTTTAATCATGGCTTTTGCTACTGACGCAGAAGCGCCTTTACCACCCAGAGCTTCGCGGATTTCCTTATAGTCGGATATCATTTTTTCTCTATAATCTTGATTTTCAATAAGGGACCGAATTTCTGCAACTAGGTTGTCAGAGTTACATTCATTCTGAATAAATTCCTTAAATGCCAATCTGTCTATTATCAGGTTGCCAGGGCTTATGTATTTGACTTTTACTATTCGTTTTGCAATCGCATAAGTAAGACTGCTGCCCATTATGAATCCGACTGCTTGAGGTGTTCCCAGCAGGACAGTTTCAAGTGAGGCTGTGCCCGAATTTACCACAGCAGCTTCTGCATTCCTTATTATAGACTGTGTCTGTCCGAAAATAACTTTAATTTGAGGAGTATCCGTTCCGTATTTCTGTCTGAATTTTTCCAGTGCTGGGGAGTAGTCTGACATATTTCTGGCTGGAGCTCCTGCTATGATGAACTGATAGTCTTTATATTGAGGTAGTTTATGCATTTTTCCTGCAAATTCCGTCAAAACAGGCATCATAGTGCTGATTTCCCCTTTGCGGGAACCTGCAAGCATTGCTATTATAGGCTTGTCATGCAAACTGTTTTTTCTTAGGAACTGGATGCGCGTTTCCCTGGCTGCATCAGAATTATCGATTGCGTCTATCAAGGGGTTTCCTTTATATATGAAATCAATTCCCTTGCTTTTAAAATACGGAATCTCGAACGGGAAAACTATGAAAAGCTTGTCAACATATCTTTTCAGTTTTTTTATCCGGCCTTCTCTTGAAGCCCATACTTTAGGTGCAATGTAGTAAAAGACTTTAAGTCCGTGTTTGTGAGCAAACTCTGCTATTTTGAAGTTGAATCCTGGATAGTCAATCAGTATGACTGCGTCTGGTTCCCACGCAAGTATATCCTTCTTGCAGTCTCCGACATTGCGCAGCAGTTGTCCTGCTTTTTTGAAGACTTCCCAGAATCCCATTATAGCCCCTTCCTTATAATGGCGTACCTGACCGCCGCTCATTCTTCCGCTTACGGCTTCGCGGTAAGGGTTGCTGTGGAATTTTTCGCAAGATCTGTAAACATCATTCATAAGATCCCCTCCCCAAAAGCGTATAGTGGCTTCAGAATCTTCCGCATACAGACCTTTCATCAGGTTTGACCCGTGCAAGTCTCCGGATGCCTCTCCGGCAATTATATAGTATTTCATTTTATAAAATCTTTGTCAAAACCAAGAGACTTGATTCTTCCAACTTCTTCGTAGTCAGTAGTGTCCAGGTTGTGAGCCACTATGGAGATATATTTGCGTTTCATTAGCAGGTGGTCTGCTGTCTCCTGATTGTCAGGATCGTCAATGTAGTCTCCTACCATTACAAATGCCGTCTCTCCCTCTTCAAGTTTTGTGTTGGATGGCTGTCCCAGAGCTTCCGGAGTTATACCCAGATGCTTCATTATATCTGGATCCCAGTTCTTGAATTCTCTGACCCACCGTCCTTTCCCCTGGACGCCTGTGCGTATCCCTTTGATTTCATCAGCCGGAATGTCAGGAAAGTTTACATTATAATATATTCCGTTGTTTTCCGGAAGGTTATCCATTATCATTCTGAAAATATCAGGAAAAAATTTTACCACAGCAGAGAAGTCGGCATTCGGATTCATCGAATCAAGTGATACTCCGATTGCAGGAATGCCGTTTAGGGCAGCTTCTTCCGCTGCTCCAAGCGTTCCGGAATAGCAGGAGGCAGAAGATGCATTGGATCCATGGTTGATTCCGGAAACCACTACATCAGGAAATTTGTCACAGAAGCGCATATTCAGGCCGAATTTGACACAACTTGCAGGAGTGGCGTCCAGATATGACCATTCGGCTTCTGTGCCATGTCCGGTATTCAGTTTCCAAGTCTTTTCAGAAACTTCAGCATCGGACAGTTTTTTATATGCTATTTGTTTGAGTCCCAGAGACACTGCCATTGACATACCTGACTGGTGCTTTTTGGGCGCGATGACAGTAAGACTGCCAAATTGGCTCATTATTTCTGTCAGAACTTTTATTCCTTTGGCCTGATAACCGTCATCGTTTGTGATTAAAATCTCCATATTCAGTCAAATTTAAGAAATCTGATTAAAATTCTCACAAAGATAGTAGAATATTTCATTATTTTTCGTACTTTTGCACCGTTTTTGTAGGGTTAAGGCGCTCGGAAAGCGTAAAGAAATTTTGTATTACTTTTAAATTATAACAAAGATGATTAAACTTGGTATTAACGGATTCGGCCGTATCGGACGTATGGTGTTCCGTGCAGCTGTTGAGAATTTCTCAAACGACATTCAGGTTGTAGGTATCAATGACCTTCTTGATCCTGAGTATCTTGCTTATATGCTTAAATATGACTCAGTACACGGTCAGTTCAACCACGAGATTTCAGTAGAAGGCAACAACCTTATCGTTGATGGCAAGAAGATTCGCCTTACTGCAGAGATGGATCCTGCAAACCTTAAGTGGAATGAGGTAGAGGCTGAGGTTGTAGTAGAGTCAACCGGTCTTTTCCTTGAGGATGCAAAGGCTCGCAAGCACATCGAGGCTGGTGCAAAGAAGGTTATCATGTCTGCTCCTTCAAAGGACGCTACTCCAATGTTTGTATATGGTGTTAACGACAAGACATACGCTGGTCAGGACATTATCTCAAATGCTTCTTGTACAACTAACTGTCTTGCTCCTATATCAAAGGTGCTCAACGATAAATTCGGTATCAAGAGAGGTCTCATGACAACAGTTCACGCAGCTACTGCAACTCAGAAGACTGTTGACGGACCTTCAAAGAAAGACTGGAGAGGTGGTCGCGGTATTCTTGAGAACATCATCCCTTCTTCAACTGGTGCTGCAAAGGCTGTGGGTAAAGTTCTTCCTGAGCTCAACGGCAAACTTACAGGTATGTCAATGCGTGTACCTACTTCAGACGTTTCAGTAGTTGACCTTACTGTAGAGCTTGAGAAAGAGGCTACTTACGAGGCAATCTGCGAGGCTATGAAGGCTGCTTCAGAGGGCGAACTCAAAGGTATCCTCGGATACACTGACGAGGCTGTTGTTTCTACTGACTTCCGCAACGATGCCCGTACTTCAATCTTCGATGCAAAGGCAGGTATCCAGCTCGATCCTACTTTCGTAAAGGTTGTTTCTTGGTATGACAACGAGTGGGGTTACTCAAACAAAGTTCTTGAGATGGCTCGCGTAATTGCAAAATAAGTAATTGCTGAGATAAAAATAATGAAGCTGAATCGGTTCGATCTGATTCAGCTTCATTTATTTTAATGCGTCGGCAAAGATAGCGGCAGGTTGTGGAATATGCCTGGTTTTGAATCAGCCGTTGCTGGAATGATTATTTGCGGGTCAGTACAATATTGCCAGAGGTCTTGGCTGCCGGCGGCATATAGGATCCTTCGGATATCATCATAAGATATGCTGGCATATAGCCTCCCGTATAAGGCTTGATAGTAATTGTATTCTTGTCAGGAGAGATTTCGACCGGTAGAGATTCCGAGCCTACATATGTGCTTACAGCGGCCAATCTTGCTCCCGGTTGCCCTTCAGTATAATTGACCAGAGGAGGGACAAATGATGAGTTTGTAGGTACGGAGACATTTCCGTCTGTATCAATTTCAAAGAACCATTTAGGTCCGAAATCATAGAAGATGTTTTCAGGTATGTCTTTGTAGTAGCCGTCGTATTCCGGATCATTGCGTAAATCGTCCGGGCCTTTGTATTCAATGCCGAACCAGCCTTTGCACATTAGCCAGTTATATGAGCGGCATAGCTCCGAGAATTCTCCATCGTTTCCGATTATTACATCAAACTTGTATTCATAATCTTTGAAAGTACCGCTTGTCCCGTCGTATTCCTTGATTGGAACGACTGCGACCCATTCTCCTTTCAGGTCTTCAAACAGAGATGATGTCGAAAGTTTCTCTACAGTGCGTTTCTCTGTACGTAGAGCTATCGATTTGATTTCCTTTTTGTTGTTTGCATTTGTAAGTGCTACTATGTAGGTGTATTCTACATCAGGTTTGAGAGTTTCGAGGAAATTTGCCGTCATTCCGTTCTCGCTGTTGATATTGTTTATGTTGTATTGGGAGAATGCTTCTCCGTATTCATCAACAATCTGTTCAAGATTAAGACCGGAATTCATCAGACGTGTCACTGCAGAAGTGAAACCGAAGAAATACTTGCTTGGCAAGATAATGTTTTCAGACTTGACATTGAATGACATTGAGTTCCAGTTGCTGCCATATCCGCTAGGGTCTCCTGTCGTTCCGGTCAGATGAATTGCCGCACTTTGTTCATCAGCTTTTGCAGTTTTCAGTTCATATTCTTTCCAATCAGCATTGTGCTCCTTGTCCACTATAACGAAACTTTGTATGTATTCGGTATCTGGAGAAAGGTTTTTCCATAATTGCTCGTCTATACCAGTGAGGTGTTCGCTTTGGTCGGAGTTCGCTACCATGTATCGGTATTGTGTCTGTCCGTTTTTAGCGATAAATTCATCCCTTTTTGATTTTTTTACAAGTACATGCTTGTAATATAGCACGTTCTCATCCGGAGTGCATCTAGTTTTCGCGCTGATTACGCCAGGTTCCCCGATTACTTCGAATTTTACATTTCCGGTAGGACTGCCTGATTCGGCAAGAGAGAAACTCCTGACAACTACATCTCCGGCAAATTTTCCGTCGGCTCCGTAACCTACTGCGAGAACAGTATATTCCATTCCGGCAATTAGTTCTCGAACATATTCGTGTTGTTCATCTCCTTCGATTTCAGTATATGTCTCATTATCATTGTGTATGAACTTTTTGGTACCACTGTCCTTTGTTCCGTACCAGGCAAGATAACGCATGGCGGCAAGTTGTTTTTCGTCTTCTGTTACAGCCTCCTGTACCTCATATATATCTTCGAGATACTGCAATGGCATCGTGGTGTATTTGTATTCGCGCGAGCCGTCGGTCGTTATTGTAAATGTATAGGAACTTTTGGTAATATTGGAGACTTCCACTTGGACGAGGTTGGGAATATTGAATTCGCATGTAGCTACATTGCTGAACCCTGCTGCATTCTTAGCTGCAGCATATACTATGTATCCGGTTGAAGGTGCTGTTTTCCTCACTACTGTAGCTTCAGTGTCGGGATCTATTTTTTCTCCGTCGGAAAGTATTGCCGCAGCTTTCGGGATGTTTTTTCCGATTTCATCAGCGGTGCCGAAAATGTAGGC
>URDD01000017.1 GCA_900546395.1 uncultured Bacteroidales bacterium
AGGTTCCTCGCGTATCATCGAATTAAACCACATGTTCCTCCGCTTGTGCGGGCCCCCGTCAATTCCTTTGAGTTTCAGCCTTGCGGCCGTACTCCCCAGGTGGATAGCTTATCGGTTTCCCTTGACCACTGAGGATTGCTCCCCAACAGCTAGCTATCATCGTTTACAGCGTGGACTACCAGGGTATCTAATCCTGTTCGATCCCCACGCTTTCGTGCCTCAGCGTCAGTGACGACTTCGCCAGATGCCTCCGCAATCGGTGTTCTGTGTGATATCTATGCATTTCACCGCTACACCACACATTCCTCCGGCGGCAGTCGTACTCGAGCAAAGCAGTATCAACGGCACGGTCCCTGTTAAGCAGGAAGTTTTCACCGCTGACTTACCTCGCAGCCTACGCACCCTTTAAACCCAATAAATCCGGATAACGCTTGCATCCTCCGTATTACCGCGGCTGCTGGCACGGAGTTAGCCGATGCTTATTCGTTGCATACTCTCATCAAACCTCACGAGGTCCTTATTGCTCTGCAACAAAAGAAGTTTACAACCCATAGGGCCTTAGTCCTTCACGCGGCATGGCTGGTTCAGACTTCCGTCCATTGACCAATATTCCTCACTGCTGCCTCCCGTAGGAGTCTGGGCCGTGTCTCAGTCCCAGTGTGGGGGATACTCCTCTCAGAGCCCCTAGACATCGTTGCTTAGGTGGGCCGTTACCCCGCCTACTGGCTAATGTCCCGCGAGCCAATCCGCCTCCGCCGTAGCTTTATATTATCTCAGATGCCTGAAATAATAACCATGGAGTATTAGTCGCCGTTTCCAGCGGTTATCCTCCTGAGACGGGCATGTTGCTCACGTGTTACGCACCCTTCCGCCGGTCGCCGTCAAAAGTTATTGCTAACTCTCACGCTGCCCCTCGACTTGCATGTGTTAAGCCTGCCGCTAGCGTTCATCCTGAGCCAGGATCAAACTCTTCATAGTATATTTTTTATATCTCTTAGTTGACCATTGACTCTTAAATTCTTAGTTTACAAGAATTAACGCTCACTCATTGATTTCGGTACTTGCTTGTACTTTTGTCTTTCAGTATTGTCAAAGAACAAACCGTTGTTTCTCAAACGGGCTGCAAAGATACGCACTTTTTTTTACTCTCCAAATTTTTTTGAAACTTTTTTCAATTTTTTTTGCAACTTTGTACTAATAATTCAAAAATCAATGGCAACATATCTACAATTATTCCTGGCTTTTGCTAAAATAGGAGCATTCACTTTAGGCGGTGGCTATGCCATGTTGCCCCTGATACAGAACGAGATAATAAAAAAAGGTTGGATTCCTGAAGAAGATTTTCCCGACATTGTCGCTCTTTCTCAGTCTGCCCCCGGACTTTTGGCTGTAAATATATCGATTTTCATAGGATACCGACTTAAAGGAATCAAAGGAAGTATCATTGCAACAGCCGGAAGTATCTTACCTCCCTTCCTTATTATCCTTATAATAGCAATGGCCGCAGCTGATTTTAAGGACAATCCCACTGTAATGAAAATTTTCCAGGGAATCAGACCAGTCGTTGTATCTTTGATTGCTATTCCAATGCTGCAGATGGCGCGAAAGGCTAACACAAAATGGTGGATGTGGCTTGTTTCTGCTGCAGCACTAATATCAGTGGCCTTTCTGAACATTTCCCCTATATATATTTTGATTGTAACAATAGTCACGGCATATGCCGTTGCAAAACTGCGGGAAAGAAGATGATTTTCTTAGAACTTTTCACAACATTTTTCGTTATAGGCCTTTTCACTATAGGAGGAGGCTATGCAATGCTTTCTCTCATTCAGGCTCATGTCGTATCTATGCATGGATGGATTGACGAGCAGACATTCACTGACATCGTGGCTATTTCTCAAATGACACCTGGGCCGATAGGAATCAACAGCGCCACATATATCGGATATTCTGTCATACATCAGACCGGAGCGCCGGAATTTCTGTGCATACTCGGATCCTTCACGACATCAGTCGCAGTTGTACTGCCATCTTTTATAATTGTCCTTCTCATCTGCCGAATGTATGAAAAATTCAAGGCAAACCATACTACAGAAGCTGTAATGACAGGCCTCAAGCCAGTCGTTGCAGGTCTTATCGGTGCTGCTGCAGTAATATTGGTAACGCCTGAAAACTTTCCAGACTGGACAAGCTGGATTCTTTTTGCAGCAGCTTTTGCGGCAGGTTGGTGGGGAAAGGCAAATCCTATCGTCACTATAGCAGCCGGAGGAGTTGCAGGACTAATATTATATTGATTTTCAAAACAATATGTAGAATAAAAACATTTTACATAACAAGGTTAGCGGAAATGCCATAATTATACTATATTCGCCTAAAATTTATAACCTCAGCTATGAACCCAGACATCAGATATTTGCAGATGCTCGCAAGGATGTTCCCTACTATCCAGGCTGCAAGTACAGAAATCATCAACCTCGAAGCAATACTGAATCTTCCTAAAGGAACAGAACACTTTGTTACTGACATTCATGGCGAATATGAAGCCTTCCAGCACATCCTTAAAAATGCATCCGGGGTAATACGCCGCAAAGTGAGCGAGATTTTCGGACACACTCTGAAAGAATCTGAGAAAAGAGACCTCTGTACTCTGATTTACTACCCTGAGGAAAAACTCAAACTTGTAAAACAGCAAGAAAGCGAACTTGACGACTGGTATAAAATGACCCTTACGCGTCTGGTAGAAATCTGCGCCATAGTTTCTTCCAAATATACCAGGTCAAAAGTAAGGAAAGCTCTTCCAGAAGAATATTCATACATAATCCAGGAATTGCTGCACGAAGTGCACAGCGACGCTGACAAACAGAGCTATAAGGATGCCATTATCTCTACAATAGTGACAACAGGACGGGCGGACCATTTTATAACTGCCCTGTCAAAACTTATACAGAGGCTTACGATTGACTGCCTCCATATAGTAGGAGACATTTACGACAGAGGCCTGGGAGCTCATATAATAATGGACACTCTGTGCGAATACCATAATGTGGATATCCAGTGGGGAAATCATGACCTCGTATGGATGGGAGCAGCGGCAGGAAATGCAGCCTGCATGGCCAATGTATTGAGAATGAGCTTCAGATATGCAAATCTCACCACCCTTGAAGACGGTTATGGTATCAACCTGCTGCCTCTTGCGACATTCGCAATCGAGACTTACGGAAATGACCCTTGCGAAATCTTCCAGCCTAAAGTCGTAGAAGACCCAAGCATAACGCCGAACCAGGTACAGCTTATAAGCCAGATGCATAAAGCTATCAGTATCATACAGTTCAAACTTGAAGGAAATATTATAGCCAGACGTCCGGACTTCAACATGAATGACCGAAGGCTGCTTGAACACATAAACTATAGCAAAGGTACAGTAACTATAGACGGGAAAGAATATGAACTTAAAGACAAGCTTTTTCCGACTATCGATCCTAATGACCCTTACAAGCTTACAGATGACGAAGCTATGGTAGTGGAAAAACTTATGCATAGTTTTGACTCCAGCGCAAAAATGAAAAAACATGCCAAATGCATGTATTCAAAAGGGGCAATGTATCTTGTAAGAAACGGCAATCTGCTGTTCCACGGCTCAGTTCCGCTCAATGCTGACGGTACATTCAAGGAAGTTTCTGTTTTAGGCAAGAAATATGCAGGAAAAGCCCTCTTCGATGAAGTCGACAGGCTTGTAAGAACTGCTTATTTCGAAGAAAATGATACAGAACTTAAGAAATATGCACAGGACTTTATGTGGTATCTGTGGTGCGGGGCAGACTCCCCTTCTTTTGACAAAAAGAAAATGGCTACTTTCGAGAGATATTACTTGAAAGACAAAGAGCCTCAGGCTGAAGAAAAGGGACATTACTTCAGACTGAAAGAAGATAGCGGAATTTGTGACAAGATTCTGAACGAGTTCGGAATAACGGATACGGAGAACTCGCATATTATAAACGGACACATACCTGTAAAAACGACCAAGGGAGAATCCCCCATCAAAGCAGGAGGAAAACTTCTTGTCATTGACGGCGGCTTCTCCAAGGCTTACCAGAAAGAAACAGGAATTGCCGGATATACACTTATATACAACTCATACGGGTTCCTGCTGGTACAGCACCAGCCTTTTGAATCCGTACAGAAAGCCATTGAAGAGGGGCTGGATATAATTTCAGCAACCCGGGTAGTAGAATATACCACCAGGCGCAAGCTCGTGAGAGACACCGACATAGGGAAGGAACTTGAAGATCAGGTAGCAAGCTTGAAAGAACTCCTTAAAGCATACCGGAACGGTATGATACGAGAAAAATAAGCTGTAAAAACAGCATACAGACAACAAAAACAAATGAACTGGTTATACGACACTTTTTTCCAGCCTACTGTAATACAGGCTGCTATAGTAATATCCGCAGTATGTGCAGCCGGACTGTACCTGGGCAAACTTAAAATACTCGGTATCTCATTAGGGATAACTTTCGTTTTCTTCATAGGTATCCTGGCCGGACACTTTGGCCTGAAACTGAATGAAGACATGTTGTCTTTCGCACAAAATTTCGGTCTTATAGTTTTCGTTTACACTCTTGGGCTGCAAGTTGGTCCAGGTTTCTTTTCTTCCCTAAGAAAAGGAGGAGTCAAACTTAACATGATGTCATTGGGCGTCATTTTTCTCGGCCTTTTATTGACTCTGACCCTTCACTGGACAGCAAAAATGCCGCTATCCGACCTGATGGGATTATTATCCGGAGCGGTCACCAACACGCCAATGCTCGGAGCTGCCCAACAGGCGGTTCTTCAGATAGATCCAGCCGACAATGGAAGTGTAACCAGAATGGCCCTTGCCTGTGCAGTCACCTATCCTCTCGGAGTTCTGGGAATGATTCTCGCAATCGTCATTTTAAGGAAAATTTTCGTAAATGACGGCTCGAAAGGTTCTGGAGAAAACAGCGAAGACAAAACTTATGTCGGTGAATACCATGTAAGTAATCCTGCCATATTCGGAATGACGATAAAAGAACTTATGCAGCATATCGACATACATTTCGTCATATCAAGAGCATGGCACGACGGTCACGTCTGCATCCCGACTTCTGAAACCAAACTTCAGAAAGACGACCATCTTCTTATTATTTCAGGGAAAAATGATGTTAAGAAGATAATCACATTGCTTGGAGAACAGGAAAAAGTAGATTGGAACAAGCCGGACATAGACTGGAATGCCATAGACAGCCTTCTGGTTTCCAAACACGTACTGGTTACCAACACTAAAATGGATGGAGTAAAACTCGGCTCTCTCAGGCTCAGGAATGCCTATGGTATAAATATCACACGTCTCAACAGGGCAGGAATCAACCTGGTCGCTTCTCCTGAGCTAAGGCTGCAGACAGGAGACCGACTTACTATTGTAGGAGAAGCAAAAGCCATTGACAACTGCGGGAAAATTCTTGGTAATGAGGCAAGGGAACTGAACAACCCTAACCTTATAGCTATATTCATAGGTATTACTCTCGGCCTGCTGTTAGGATCAATACCTATCGTAATACCGGGAATGAGTGTTCCTATAAAACTGGGACTGGCCGGAGGTCCCATTATCGTCGGCATTCTTATGGGAGCTTTCGGATATAAATTCCATCTTACCACATATACTACACGAAGTGCAAATCTTATGATGAGACAGTTCGGAATAACAGTTTATCTCGCAGGTCTCGGGCTTGCATCAGGAGAACACTTCTTCGAGACTGTATTCTGCGCCGACGGACTTGTCTGGCTGCTAACCGGATTCATCATGACCCTGCTTCCTGTACTGATAATAGGATTCTTAGCTTCAAAGTTCTGGAAAACAGACTATGCCAACAATGTCGGCATGCTATGCGGAAGTATGGCAAATCCTATGGCTCTGAATTATGCCAATACAACTGTAAGCGGAGACGAACCTTCGGTCGCCTACGCCACAGTGTATCCTCTGTCAATGTTTATGAGAGTTATTACAGCCCAGCTGATTATGCTGATTTTCGCATAGGACTGATCATCAGCCCTGCTTGGCTTTTTCCATATAATCAGCATAGTCTTCCATCGAAGCCAGAATCACCTGTCTGGCTTCTGATGCTCCGTATGTATTGACAAAAACCATACGCTTGGTATTCTCTCCCGGAATATCCTTGTATGTAGTAAAATAATGCACCAGACGACGGACAATCTCCTTTGGCAGCTGCTCTATATCCGTATATGCCCCATAAACGGCATCATTCTTCAATACAGCTATAATCTTGTCATCTGCCTGATTATGGTCAAGAAGCCTGAGTCCGCCAATAGGATGCGCCTTTACTATAATGTCACCATGTGTAACATCTTTCTCAGTAAGTACACAGATATCAAGCGGGTCACCGTCTCCCTCTATATCATATCTTGCCAGCGCAAGGTTTGTAAGTTCAGCCATCTTTACGCTACAGTATGTCCTTGGAAGGAATCCGTAAAGAGAAGGAACTATGTTGGAAAACTTCTGAGGTCGGTCAAGTGACAGGTAACCGGACTCCTTATCGACCTCATACTTAACTGTATCTGTCGGAACAATCTCTATAAATGCAGTCACCTCTTCAGGGGCCTGATTTCCGAGGCTTATACCGTGCCACGGATGTGCTTTGTGAGTAGTACTAAAGTCCATTTTGTAGAATTTTCCACAAAATTAACCATTTATTCCGTCTTTCATTGTGTAAACAATGCAGTTTTTAAACGAAAGCAGACAAATCTTTTCTACCACCCTCCTCCAAGTGCCTTGTATAGCTCTACAAGCGTCAGATATTCGTTCATAATAGCATCACTCAACTTGACCTGCGCGTCAAAATATTTACGCTGTGCATCAAGAAGATCAAGATAGTTGATTGCGCCATTTATATACTGTGTTCCTGTAAGTGAAACATACTTCCTTGAAGCTTCCTGCAGGTCAAATTTAAGACTGGTATTTTTCCTCGCTGATGAGAAATTCACAGATGCATCATAAACTTCCCGGAAAGCATTCATAACTGTCTTCTCATATTCGTACCTTACCTGATTGTAAACAGCAACGGCAGCCTTGAACTGAGCTTTCTTCTTGCCGAACTGGAATACCGGAGAAGCCAGATTGAGCGCAGCAAGATAGAATGGCGACTTGAGGATATCAAGGAATTTGTCACCTTCGAGCCCGCCGGAAAGGTCTATCATGAGTGTCGGGAATCTGTCTGCCTGCGCAACACCTACAGCTGCCTGAGCAGCAAGCAACTTCTGATAAGCCGCCCTTATATCCGGCCTTCTTTCAAGAAGCTGCGAAGGGACTCCTACAGGAAGATTGTCTCTATACGAAAGTTCCAGTACCGCCCTCTTTCTTTCAATCGGCTTAGGGTAAGAACCTGTAAGGAATGCCAGCTCACTTTCCTTTGCCGCAACCTGTTTTTCCAGGTCAGGAACAAGAGATGCTGTAGTAGCAAGTTCCACAAGAGACTGCTGATAAGGGACTTCCGATGTCAAGCCTCCTTCAAAACGGAGTTTTGCCTTGTTCACCCCCTCTTTTCTGGTATCAAGTGTTCTGCGGACAATATCCAGTTCATTGTCAAGGGAGAGGAGCTCGAAATAGGCCCTTGCCACATTAGACACCAAAGTCATCTGCAGAGCTCTTCTGTTCTCGACACTCGCCAGATAATCCGACATTTTTTCCTTGCTGGCCCATCTCAGATGTCCCCAAAGGTCTATCTCCCAGGAAAGGGAAAGTTTGGCACCGAACTCAGGATCATTGGGAGTATTATCCTTTCCGCTGTAATTGTTATATTCATTATTTCCGTATGCCTTGGCTGAAACCGAAGGCCAAAGGCTTGAATTCTGAATCCTGTACTTATACTCAAGCTCCCTTATGCGCTCGGCAGCGACAAGAACATCCTTATTATACTCAAGTGCGTCCGTTATCAATGACTGAAGGGTAGAATCCGTATAAATTTTCCACCACTCCATATCAGCCAATGTCACAGAATCTGCATTGTTTCCTGTTCCGTAATACTCCTGAGGAAGATCAAGATCAGGAGCTGCACAATGCTTGGCAGGAGAGCAGGATGCCACTGAAAAACCTGATATGAAAACCAATGCTGCAATTACCGCAGCCCCGGCTCCAGGAAAGTGACCGTTACCTCTGTGTTTCTTTCTCTCAGAAATCCTGTGCTTAAGTTTGTAAATCCATACGAAGAAGAACGGAACGAAAACTATACCGAGAGTAATCGCCACGAGCATTCCGAAAAATACTCCTGTACCGATATTCTGACGGCTCTCCGACCCAGGACCGGTAGCCAGCACAAGAGGAATCATACCAAGAATAAATGCAAGAGATGTCATCACAATAGGTCTGAACCTCAAATGGGCCGCTGTAACAGCTGCTTCTTCTATGTCCCGGCCTTTTTCAACCTCAACTTTTGCAAACTCTACTATAAGGATGGCATTCTTGGCCACAAGTCCGACAAGCATCACAAGTCCGATCTGGAAATATATATTGCTCTCCATTCCCAGAACTCCCACTCCAAGATATGCTCCTGCAATGGCAATCGGCAGAGACAGAATTACGGCAATCGGCACAGACCAGCTTTCATACTGTGCAGCAAGGAAAAGGAACACAAAGAGAAATGCAAGTCCCAGAACCAGTCCGGTCTGACCTCCCTCTTTCTTCTCCTGATAAGAAAGTCCGCTCCACTCTACTCCTATATTGTCTGGAAGATGTTCTTCAACTATTTCTTCCAATATTGCCATAGCCTCTCCGGAACTGGTACCGTGAGACGGCTCTCCGTTTATGGAGGCAGAGTTGAACATATTGAACCTCTTGATAGTACCAGGCCCCGTAGTGTATTCTGTAGAACCCAGGGCAGTCACCGGAATCATCGTTCCGCCTGAACTCTTTACGAAAAACAGGTCAAGATTGTTCTTGTGTGCCCTGTAAGGAGCCTCCGCCTGTATATATACCCTGTAAATACGGTTATACATATTGAAGTCGTTGACATATATGGCTCCGGTAAAAGCTTTCAGCGTTGAGAATACATCAGAGAGCGGAACTCCAAGTAGCTGTATCTTGTCTCTGTCTGCATCAAAGAAAAGCTGAGGTATGTCTTTCTGCATACCTGAAGAAAGGCCTGTCAGTTCTTTCCTCTGTGAAGCGTAATACATAAGCGTGTCGGAAGCGGCCTGAAGCTGGGCATAAGAAACGTCTCCTTTTGCTTCAAGAACCATAGAGAATCCTCCTGATGTTCCAAGTCCCGGGATAACGGCTGGTGTACTTATATAGACTTTGCTTTCAGGATATAGAGAAAGAGAATCTCTTACAAGCTGCATGGTTTTGTTAATGTCTGTCTCATTTCTCTCCTCCCAAGGTTTCATAATAACTGTCAGCGTACTGTTTGACTGGCTGGTTCCAATACGCGGGCTTGAGCCAGTGACATTCAATATATATTCTATGTCATGCTGCCTCATAAGGAATGCCATAGCCCTGTCAGTCACCTCTCTTGTTCTTTCCAAAGTTGCACCTTCCGGAAGTTCAAGTTCAACTGTAAAATATCCCTGGTCTTCCTTGGGGATAAAGCTGCTAGGAACTATTTTTCCGAGAGCCCAAATAGCAATTATAGTTATACCGAAGAAAACAAACATTCTGCGGCTGTGCTTAAGGCTGGCAAGAATCATTTTTCCATAGAAAGAGTTTCCTTTTGCAAGCCAGTCATTTATCTTGCGGAAGACCACATTTTTAGGTTTGCTTGCATCCTGCGGCTTCAGGAAAAGCGAACACATCACAGGACTCAAAGTAAGCGCCACTATTGTGGAAATTATGACTGATACTGCAATAGTAACAGTAAACTGCCTGAAAAGCTGACCTGTAATTCCTGAAAGGAAACTCACAGGAACAAACACGGCACACAATACCAGAGACATCGCCACAAGCGCTCCTCCTATTCCGCTCATTGCCTTTTTGGTAGCCTCATATGGAGAGAGATGCTCTTCTTCCATAATTCGCTCAACATTTTCAACAACAACAATCGCGTCATCCACGACAATTCCGATAGCCAGAATAAGTCCGAGCAAAGTCATCATATTCAGCGAGAAGCCAAATATTAGCATAACTCCGAATGTACCCACAAGAGAAATAGGTACTGCAATGGCCGGAATAATAGTCGCCCTCCAGCTCTGAAGGGACAGGAATACCACCAGAATCACAAGGAACAGAGCCTCGAAAAGTGTTTTGTAAACATGATGGATAGACTCCGAAATATATGTTGTCGTATCAAATGGAATATCATAACTCATACCCTCAGGGAAACCGGCGCTGATTTCCTTCATTGCAGCCTTGACATTGTCTGCAACTTCCATTGCATTTGCACCGGGAAGCATAAATACATTCAATACGGCTGCATTTCCACCGTTGATACCACTTTCGGTATTGTATGACTGTGCCTCCAGAGATATTCTTGCAACATCTTTCAGACGAATGATTGTTCCGTCCTCTCCTGCCCTGACTACTATATTTTCAAACTGGCTGACTGTCGAAAGCCTTCCTGTTGCAGTAATCGGAATTGTAACATCAACATCTGTTATCGGCTGCTGTCCGAGCGTTCCGGCAGCAGATTCCCTGTTCTGGTCCTTGAGCGCACTCTGCAAATCTTTCACAGTAAGCCCGAAGCTCGCAAGTTTGTCCGGCTGAGCCCAAATCTGCATCGCATAATAACGGCCGCCGACATTTGATACACTGCCGACTCCTGGCACACGACGCAACAAATCCACCACATTAAGTGTGGCATAGTTACTTAAATATATCTCATCGAATTTAGGATCGTTCGAAAGTATTGTAATGGTCATCAGCTTGCTGGCTGACTCTTTTTCCACAGAGATTCCGTTCTGCACCACCTCTGCCGGCAGCCTTGATTCCGCCAGTTTCACACGGTTCTGGACTTCGACAGCGGCAAGGTCTGGATTTGTCGAAATATCAAATGTAATGGTAGCGGAAAAACTTCCGGAGTTCGTATTCGTTGACTCCATGTAAAGCATACCAGGAGTTCCGTTGAGTTCCTGTTCGATAGGCGTAGCAACCGCCTGCGATACGGTCTGGGAGCTCGCGCCCGGATATGATGCATATACCTTAACGACAGGAGGTACAATCGGCGGATACTGGTCCACAGGAAGCATCACAAGACCTATAAGACCGACAAGCACGATGAGTACGGATATAACCGTAGAAAAGACGGGCCTGTCTATAAAAAAGTCTGACTTCATACTCTCAAAGAATTTTAATGCTTAAGATTTTGCAAAAGGCTTTATTTCTCAGCCTTGATGGCCTTCTGGCCATGGGACAATTTATGGTAACCCTCTACTACAATCTGCTCTCCCGGAAGAAGACCTCTTTCCACTACTGTCTTGTTGTCAACTTCAGGTCCCAATTCTATAAAACGTTTCTCAGCTACACCATCTTCCCTGAGAACATAGATGTATGCTGCGCTTTTCTCGATTATGATTGCCTTTGAAGGCACGGCTACCGCATCTTCCCTGACGTCCAGCAAAAGAGTGACATTCGTAAACTGCCCTGGAAGAAGCTCTCTGTCAGGATTGGGAAGTTCTGCACGCACAGAAAATGTTCCTGATTTTGCATCAACCTGAGGGTCAGCAAAATCCACCAGACCGCGATACTTATATACAGACTTGTCCGCAAGTGTGATTTTAACATAAGGATCCCATTTTCTCAACGAATCACGCTGTCCGATATTGACATTTCTTGCTTTACTCTTCTGGTAGTCAAGGTCTGTCATCTTGAATTCAACAAGCACGGTGTCACTCTTGACTACATTTGCAAGCAGCGACTGTCCGCCAGGTCCTACCAGAGTTCCGATATCAACATGCCTTTCACTTATATAGCCGCTGATTGGAGAGCGGACTGTAGTATAGCTCAATGCGAGTTCATCCTGCTTGAGATCAGCTTCACTCATAAGCACTTCCGCCTTTGCACTCTCGTATGATGCAAGTGCATTGTCCAGATCCAGCTGGCTGGCTGCATTCTGGTCAAACAGTGGTTTGATACGGTTATAGTCACGTTCAGCCTTTATAGCCTGAGACTTGTTTTTTTCAAGAAGAGCCTTTGCCTTTTCCACCTTAGCCTTATATTGCCTTGGATCTATGACAAACAGAATCTGATCTTTTTTAACATATGTACCTTCCTCAAAGAGCATCTGCTCCAAATATCCTTCGACACGTGCGCGCACTTCAACAAACTGCTGGGCACGGACACTTCCAGGATATTCTCCATATATTTCAATATCTTGCGTAGCGACAGTTTCAGTACTGACAACAGGCAAAATTTCCACTTTAGGCTCCGGACGTGTAAACCAGTAAATCAGTCCGGCTGCAAGTATTGCAGCAAGCGCAATTACCAGCCATTGTTTCCAATTTAATTTCTTGATTTTAACTACGACATACTGAGAACCTTTCCCAAGGCTGCTGTATGTCTCTTTCAGGATTTTAGACCCACTCATATAGATTATATTAAACGCTGCAAATATACTTCAATTATTCTAAACGCAAATGCCCATCCTTACAACTACCGTGCAATTCTGTTTTTTACCGTAAAATTTAGCTGTTTTTAATAATTTAAATTAGAAATTTCGGACCAATCAAAATGAACCAAAATGAACCATTGGAGTATGGAAGTAATTTTTCATATTTGCAAAAGCAACGATGAAATAAAGAAATATTAAGTGTGTGTGTAAAAAAAGTAGAGGCTGAGTCAATATATATTAAATATATGATTCAGCCTCTTTTAAGTAAAACCAACTATTTAACTATTATGAAGCATCTGTAAGCCTCCTTTGACGCTTGTGTTGCCTTTTTCATACATTTTTATGTATTGTGTATGAGATATAAAAGAAAAACCTTCCAATTCAATCTCATCATCTGAAATCAAATCGGAAGATTAGTAAAAATCAGCCCGGCTACCTATGCTGGCACTCCGTTCTCGTAAAGATACTCCGGAGCAAAACCTATCTCATTGTTCCAGTCCACCGTAAATCCGTCAAGAGTGAAGTCTTTGAAATAATCCTTGTCCTGCAACTTCTTGCATATTCCCTCATTGTACAAGGAGGAAAAATCAAATCTCTTGACTTCCCCTGTGTTAAATGTAAGTTCCAGAATATAGTCTGAAACATACTTGGCTGACTTAATGTTTATCATGACTGTATCATTTAAGAGGGTCTATCTTTATGAAACTTTCTTTTCTTTCGGAAGGGGAATATCATTTGCCAGGTTATAGATGACATCATTGAGTTCTTCGATTGGGAGATTCCTGCGTTTTGCCAATTCCCAGTCTTTTCTGTACTTGCCGGTAGTCGCAATCTGTCTCATTACTTGTATGCTTCAAGATAATCCTCAAATGTTTTGTAGACCGTGACATTTCCGTCCTCTATATCTTTCATCGCCTGTAAGGTCTCATCGTTGGGGACATCTATTACTCCAAGAGATTTCAGATAATTGACAAGGCTTTTACCCTCATTTGTTTATCGTCTTTCGCGAACATAGTCTTTTTTTCTGTAAACAGGTAGAGCGACTGCCAAATCCATTCCTTTTATATATAGAATCAGAACAGGTATATCTAAAGATAGTCTTCTACAATTCAATTTCCACCTTATCTGGAAACCAAACTCGCAGATACAAGAAAAGGTGAACTGGGTTATCTGTTCCCGATACTGTCTGGATTTTCGTTCAATTACATTCAGAATGGCATCACGGTCGGGACAGTTCCGTTTCGGTGTGTTCTTCTTGAAGTCCCATTGAGACTGATTTGCGGACAGGTGCAGGCTAATGTATTTCCGTTTTCCGTCCTTTGTCAGTCGAAGCATGATTGGCGATGTACCGTCAGCAAGTATCTTCGAACGGTAGCACACGACATCTAAATAAGCATTCATCAGTGGATTAGATGCTGTGTTCTGGTTTACATCTCGGTTTACATAAATCAGTCAGACCATCCTCCAAGGCCACACTGCCACCACTATTTCAGATACACCAGGACACAAAAAAGCAGTCAGATTTTAATCTAACTGCTTGATTCATAAAGGCTTTTGAAAGCCGTTTCTGTGGTCCCAACAGGGCTTGAACCTGTGACCCCCTGATTATGAGTCAGGTGCTACTAACCAACTGAGCTATGGGACCAATCTTTTATTTGTAGAGTCATCCGAAAACCGGATAACTCTGCAAATATATAAAGAATTTTCGAATCTGTAAAATCTATCTGCAATTTTCAGTAAAATTTACTGATTCGAATGCAGTCATCAGACTTTGATCTCAACTTCTACACCGCTTGGAAGCTCAAGTTTCATCAAAGCGTCAACTGTTTTCTGAGTTGACTCATAGATGTCGAGCAGACGGCAGTAAGAGTTAAGCTCGAACTGCTCACGAGACTTCTTGTTTACGAAGGTAGAGCGGTTCACAGTAAATATCTTCTTGTCAGTCGGAAGCGGAATAGGTCCGTTTACGCGAGCTCCGGTAGAAGATACTGTATCAACGATCTTCTTGGCAGACTTGTCCACCAACATGTGATCGAATGATTTGAGTTTTATTCTTATTTTTTGGCTCATATCAAATTTCGTGTTTACCGTTTGTACTTAATTATTCGTCCTCATCAACGTTCTTGTAACCGCTCTTCTCGATTACTTCCTTAGCTATGTTGGTAGGAACCTCAGCATAGTGATCGAATGTCATTGTGCTGGTTGCACGGCCGGAAGAAATAGTTCTGAGGATAGTTACATAACCGAACTGCTCAGCAAGCGGAACGAATGCCTTGACAATTCTTGCACCTGTGGTAGAATCCATTGCATTGATCTGTCCTCTGCGGCGGTTAAGGTCACCGACGATATCACCCATGTAATCCTCCGGAGTAACCACTTCAAGGGCCATAATAGGCTCGAGAAGAACCGGTCTTGCCTTTGGACAAGCGTGACGGAATGCCTGACGTGCACAAATCTCGAATGAAAGCTGGTCTGAATCGACTGGGTGGAATGAACCATCCTTCAAAGTAACTTTCAGAGAGCGAACCTCGTAACCTGCGAGAACACCGTTTGCCATTGCTGACTTGAATCCTTTTTCAACTGAAGGAATGAATTCCTTAGGAACGTTACCACCCTTCACTTCGTCAATGAACTGAAGTCCTGTAACACCCTCGTCAGCAGGTCCGATCTCAACGATGATATCAGCGAACTTACCACGACCTCCGGTCTGCTTCTTGAATACTTCACGGTGCTGTACAGTACCTGTGATAGCCTCTTTGTAGTTAACCTGAGGTGCACCCTGATTGATTTCAACACCAAACTCACGGCGGAGACGGTCAACGATGATGTCAAGGTGAAGCTCACCCATACCGCTGATGACTGTCTGTCCTGTTTCGTGATCTGTCTTGACAGTAAATGTAGGGTCCTCCTCTGAAAGTTTTGCAAGAGCAAGACCGAGCTTGTCAAGATCCTTCTGAGTCTTAGGCTCTACTGCAAGTCCGATAACCGGATCAGGGAACTCCATAGACTCGAGAGTGATAGGATTTGTCTCAACACAGATAGTATCACCTGTACGCAAATCCTTGAAACCTACAGCTGCACAGATATCACCTGCTTCAACGAACTCGATAGGGTTCTGCTTGTTTGAGTGCATCTGGTAAAGACGGGCTACACGCTCTTTCTTGTCTGAACGGGTATTAAGTACATATGTACCTGCATCAAGACGGCCTGAATATGCCCTGAGGAATGCAAGACGGCCTACAAACGGGTCTGTAGCAATCTTGAATACCAAAGCGCAGAAAGGCTCTTTTACGTCTGACTTGCGTACTTCTTCTTCACCTGTCCTTGGGTTTGTACCTGTAACGGAACCCTTGTCAAGCGGAGACGGAAGGTAGCGCATAACTGCGTCAAGAAGGAACTGGACACCCTTGTTCTTGAATGAAGATCCGCAGCATGCAGGAACGATAGACATATCGATGGTAGCTTTTCTGAGAGCTGCGATGAGCTCGTCCTCTGAAATAGAGTCCGGATCCTCGAAGAATTTCTCCATAAGAGTCTCATCATACTCAGCAGCAGCCTCGACGAGCTTTTCTCTCCACATAGCCACTTCGTCAACCATCTCGGCAGGAACGTCAGTAATTCTGTAGTTTACAAGCTCATCACCACCATCATAAATCATTGCCTTGTTTGCGATAAGGTCAACAATACCCTGGAACTTATCCTCTGCGCCGATAGGCAGACAAAGAGGAATAGCACGTGCTCCGAGCTTCTCCTTAATCTCGTCAACTACGGCGAGGAAGTCAGCACCTACACGGTCCATCTTGTTGATATACGCAATCTTTGGAACTCCGTATTTGTCAGCCTGACGCCAAACGGTCTCAGACTGAGGCTGTACACGTCCTACTGCACAGAAAGTAGCGACTGTACCGTCAAGCACACGAAGAGAACGCTCCACCTCTACAGTGAAGTCAACGTGGCCCGGAGTATCAATCAGGTTGATCTGATAAGTATCCCCTTTGTAATGCCAGAAAGCAGTAGTAGCTGCAGATGTAATAGTAATACCGCGCTCCTGCTCCTGAACCATCCAGTCCATAGTGGCAGCTCCTTCATGAACCTCTCCAATCTTGTGGGTTTTACCAGTGTAGAAAAGAATACGCTCTGAAGTTGTTGTCTTACCGGCATCAATGTGAGCCATGATACCGATATTTCTGGTGAATTTAAGATCTCTTGCCATTGTCTGTTACTCCTTGGGGATTAGAAACGGAAATGTGCAAATGCCTTGTTGGCCTCTGCCATTCTGTGCATATCTTCTTTTCTCTTGAATGCAGCACCTTCGCAGTTATATGCGGCAATGATTTCTGCACAGAGTTTTTCTGCCATAGAGTGACCGGAACGCTTGCGCGCGAAGATGATCATGTTCTTCATTGAAAGGGAAATCTTTCTCTCCGGACGAACCTCTGTCGGCACCTGGAAGTTGGCTCCACCGATTCTGCGGCTTTTTACCTCAACCTGAGGTGTGACATTCTCAAGAGCCTTCCTCCATATATCAAGAGGAGCCTTGTCAGAATCTTTCATCTTCTCGCCTACCATATCGATGGCATCGTAAAAAATAGAATACGCGATACTCTTCTTTCCCTGCAACATAAGGTTGTTCACGAAACGTGTAACCATTACATCGTGAAACTTGGGATCAGGAAGTAGAATCCTCTTCTTAGGCTTCGTTTTTCTCATTTTTTAAGAAATTAATTGTGATAAAAAATTAAAATTACTTCTTAGCGGCTGTTTTCTTTGGCCTCTTGGCTCCGTAGAGAGAACGCGACTGTGTTCTTCCCTCGACACCTGCAGTATCCAAAGCGCCCCTAAGGATGTGGTAACGTACACCTGGAAGGTCCTTAACACGACCGCCTCTCACGAGTACGATTGAGTGCTCCTGAAGGTTGTGACCCTCGCCAGGTATGTATGCATTGACCTCCTTAGAGTTAGTAAGACGTACACGGGCAACCTTACGCATTGCTGAGTTAGGTTTCTTAGGTGTAGTTGTATACACACGTACGCATACGCCCCTTCTCTGAGGGCAAGCATCCAACGCGCGAGATTTACTCTTCTCGACGATAACCTCGCGTCCTTTGCGAACTAATTGTTGAATTGTAGGCATAAATGATTGTTAATCTTAAATTTATGTTTTCTCCCAATACTTTTGGGGGTGCAAAGATAGTAATAATATTTGAAAAAACAATAAAATCCTGATTTTTACCGCCTTGCAGAACGCATTTTAAGCGCGTAGAATAATAAGTAAGCAGCCCCGCAGTTAAAATACTGACACAACTAAATACGAACTATGTGGTATCAGAAAATATTATTGTATATTTACACAGTTAATATAACCAATAAAAGAATGAAAACCTCAGTATTTACCGCAGCCGCATCCATTATTGTCGGGCTTGCATCATCCTGTTCAGGGCAGTTCAGCTCTCTTACTATAGAAAAAGAACAGTCTTTCGCCCTTGCTGAAGGACTACAGGACTCACTGATTGTAAGGATTGATATTGAATACCCTGAGCACGGAACAAACAAAGAAGCTGTTAAAGCCATGTCCGAAAATATTACTTCTGTTCTCCTGGATGTTCAATATATCGAAATGGCACCAGAATCCGCAATAGAAAGCTATATAGAAGCAAAAGCGGCTGAGTACCGGGAAAATAATCTGCCTATTCTCGAGATTGTATCTGAAGACAATAACAGTACCGCTGTTCTAAGTTGGGAAGACTATGCAACAGGGCATTTCACAGGAGAATATGAAGGAATAATATCATACAGAGCCTCAAAATATACCTATACCGGAGGAGCGCACGGGATGACAGTCGAAACCATGATGAATTTTGACAAGACCACAGGCGCACTTCTCAAAGAATCTGACATATTCAAAGAAGGATACGAAAAGGACCTTTCCGAAATGCTTACGGCACATCTTCCGGAAGCATTTGAAAACCCTGAAGATGCCGGTATGCTTTTCCAGAAGGAAATAAGTCCGAACGGTAACTTCTCTGTATCTGAAAAAGGCATAACATACACTTTTAACCAATATGAAATAGGACCATACTCCCTTGGAATTATTGAAGTAACCATTCCGTGGAACGAAATTGACAATATAATAAAAAAATAGATATGGGAATACACAGATTGACTATCTCGATTGCACTGACTTTAGCCAGTGCAATCTTCATTTTCGCCCAACAGAAGCCAAATTATCAACTTGCAGAGCGTTTTTCTGCAAAAAAAATCTCACAAATGGTGCACTCGACCAGGATCTCTCCGAACTGGTTCATGCATTCTGATAAATTCTGGTACCGGTGGAATACTCCTGACGGGGCGCAATACTATATCGTAGATGCCAAAACAGGCAAAAAAGACAATATTTTCGACATGGAGAAGCTTGCAATGGAGCTGACATCCATAGTCAAGGACCCGTTCGATGCACAGCACATTCCCATAAGAGACCTGAAACTGAAAGATGATAAAGCATTCACATTCAGTATCAAAAGCACTGTGGATGAAAAAGACTCCACACGCATTGATAAATTCGGGAAAAAGAAAGTGTTCACTTTCAGGTATGACCTTGAGTCAAAAAAACTTGAGGACATTACCGGAATGGAAGAAGATGACAAATATCCGGATTGGGTAAATGTTTCTCCATCTGGAGAAACCGGCATCTTTGCGAAAAACGCCAATCTCTACTGGATGGACAGGGAGAACATGGAAAAAGCGGCAAAAAATGAAAAGGACAGCACTCTGGTAGAGCATCAGATCACTTTTGACGGAACAAAAGACTTCTTCTGGGGTGCGGACAGCTACAAAGGCTGGACAGAAAAAGATACGACCAAAAGAGTAATGGTATGGAATCTCGTCTGGTCTCCGGACTCCAGGCATTTCGCCACTTTCAAATACGACATGAGTGATGTAAAAGAACTTTGGGTCATCAATTCCAATACAACTCCGCGTCCTGAACTCGAAACATATAAATATCAGATGCCTGGTGAACCAGGACCTGTTGAGCACCTTTATGTATTCAACACAAAGGATATGAGCCGTCAGAAAATAAAGATTTATGCTTTTAAAGACCAGAGTACTTCTTTTGAAGTACAACCTACATGCACGGCTGACATTTATTCCGATTTCTATTCAGCCAAATGGCTTGGGGATGACAAATGCTTTTATATCAACCGACAGAGCAGAGACCAGAAAAGGATGGATATCTGCAGAGTGGATCTCGGCAGCGACTCTACCAAAACGGTCATTTCAGAAAGGATGAACACTTATGTTGAAGCACGCCCGCTGAGAACAGTAAACGGAGGACAACAACTGATACACTGGTCCGAGCGCAACGGATGGGCAAACCTTTATATGTACAATGCTGACGGCTCTTTTTCCCATGCAATAGTAGAAGGAGCATTTCATGTTGACAAAGTACTTGCTGTCAATGAAAAAGCCGGATACATCTTATTCAGCGCCTGCGGATACAACCGTGAAGAAAATCCTTACCAGATGCACACATTCAGAGTCGGTCTTGACGGAAGCGGGCTAAGGCAGCTTGACATGAAAGACATGGATGCCCTTGCTTCGTGTGATGACAACGGCGATTATTTCGTATGTAACTACTCACGCGTTGATGCAGCTCCGGCTTCTGCACTGTATTCAGCCAAAGGCAAAAAGGTGGCAGATTTGGAAGAAGCAGACCTTTCACAGCTCTTTGCTGCCGGATACAAGCTTCCTGAAAGATTTACCGTCAAGGCTGCAGATGGAGTAACTGACTTGTATGGCGCTATATACAAACCATTTGACTTTGACTCTACAAAAGTATACCCAATAATTGAATATGTCTACCCGGGACCTCAAGTAGAAGCGAACAATATTTCTTGGAGTGCAAACATGACCCGTACAGACAGGCTTGCCCAGATGGGCTTCATAGTAATAACCGTAGGCAACAGAGGAGGACATCCGAACCGCTCAAAATGGTATCATAATTACGGGTACGGAAATCTTCGCGACTATGGACTGGAAGACCAGAAAACCGCCGTACAGAGACTTGCCGCAAAATATCCGTGGATAGACGGGACAAAGGTAGGAATACACGGCCACTCAGGAGGAGGATTCATGTCAACAGCAGCTATACTGAAATATCCTGACTTTTACACTGCGGCTGTAAGCTGCGCGGGTAACCACGATAACCGCATTTACAACCGCTGGTGGAGTGAACAGCATCACGGTATTCTTGAAGAGGTCAGTGAAAAGGGAGACACGACCTTCAGATACAGCATCAAGACCAACCCAGAAATAGCCCGGAATCTGAAAGGGCACCTGCTTCTGGTTCATGGCGACATTGATGATAATGTACATCCTGCCAATACTATCAGGGTAGTAAATGCTCTTATCAGAGCGAACAAACGGTTTGATATGCTCCTTCTTCCCGGACAAAGGCACGGTTTCGGAGACATGAACGAATACTTTTTCTGGAGACTGGCGGACTATTTCAGCCAGCATCTTCTTGGAGAAAGCCAGAGAGACAGAGCAGATATAGTACAGATGAACAATGACTGAATTTTAATATAGTGCTGCAAGACCAGAGCCAGCACGTATTCATATAAAAGCTACCCTCATCAATATAACCTGCGGCAGGATACCGGCAGACATCTGAAGTCCCGGTAAGTTTATAAATACAGTCTCCAGACTTACCAAAATCAAAGCCTTCTGACCAAATTTTCATATAATTGTATTTTCAAAAAATATAGGGCATACCGGGAAACCGGTACACCCTATATTTATATCATAGTGTCATAGACACTTTTAGATATTACTCTGCCTTGTTTTCCTCAGCTGCCGGAGCTATTTCAGCAGCCTTTTTTGAGCGGCTGCGGCGAGTTCCTGCTTTCTTGGTCTCTTTTGCAGCTGTTGATGCAAGAGCTGCCTCGTTGAAGTCAACAAGCTCGATAAGAGCGAGGTCAGCGCCATCACCTGGGCGGAATCTTGTCTTGAGGATACGAGTATATCCACCAGGACGATCTGCAATCTTAGGAGCGATTACACGGAAAAGCTCAGTTACTGCGTATTTGTTCTTCAGGTAGCTGAATACAACACGACGTGAGTGTGTAGAATCTTCCTTAGACTTGGTGATGAGAGGTTCAACATACATCTTGAGAGCCTTTGCCTTAGCTACTGTTGTCTCAATTCTCTTATGGAGGATAAGAGACGTAGCCATATTGGCAAGCATAGCTTTACGGTGACCACTCTTACGTCCGAGGTGGTTGATTGCTTTATTATGCCTCATACTTTATGCGTTCTTTTTCTTTGGTTCAATATTATACTTGGTAACATCCATTCCGAAAGAGAGTTTCATCTTCTCAACGAGCTGGTCGATTTCATTAAGGGACTTCCTACCGAAATTCCTGAACTTCATAAGTTCTGCCCTTGAATAAGAAACAAGGTCTGCAAATGTATCGATATCAGCTGCTTTCAGACAATTGTAGGCTCTTACTGAAAGTCCCATGTCAGAAAGCTTGGTAAGGAGGAGATGTCTCATGCGGAGTGATTCCTCATCCAATTCCTTTGATTCAGACTCGACTGCACTTTCAAGAGAAAGCTTCTTCTCGTCTGTAAACAATTTGAAATGGTAAATAAGGATGTTTGCAGCCTCCTGAAGAGCAAGCTTCGGAGTAATGGATCCGTCAGTGACGATTTCCAAAGTAAGCTTCTCGTAGTCAGTCTTCTGCTCAACACGCCAGTCATCTGTAGTCCAGTTCACATTTCTGATAGGAGTATAAATGGCGTCAATCGGAATTGTGCCGATAGCCATATTTTCATCCCTAATCTCATCAGCCTGAACGAAACCACGACCCTTGTTAACTGAGAGAGAAACCTCTAGTTTTACAGAAGGTTCGAGAGAACAGATGTGCTGTTCAGGGTTCAACACCGTGAAAGAAGACAACCCCTTGGAAATGTCCTCGGCGGTAAACTCCTGCTGACCGCTGATGACGATATTTGCCACCTCTGAATCCACAGTCTCTACCATTCTTTTTAACCTAACCTTCTTAAGGTTAAGGATAATGTCCTGCATACCCTCAATCACTCCAGGGATTGTCGCGAACTCCTGATCCACGCCTGAAATTCTGATTGAATTGATAGCAAAACCCTCCAGAGAAGACAACAATATCCTGCGAAGTGCGTTTCCGATTGTCTGCGCATATCCAGGCTCAAGAGGCCTGAACTCAAAACGACCGACAGTATCGGTGCCCTCGAGCATTATCACCTTATCGGGTTTCTGAAATGCTAAGATTGCCATATTATTCTTTTTTTGGTGTTAATTACTACTTAGAGTACAACTCGACGATAAGCTGCTCGTTGATAGTCTCAGGAATCTCTGTCCTTACAGGGTGATTGAGATATTTTCCGCTGAGAGTCTTTACATCAAACTCAATCCATGAGTAGCGAGCTGCTGAAGCAACGCTGTTCTGGATAACCTCAAGGCTCTTTGATCTCTCTCTTACTGCAACAGCATCACCTGGCTTAACAAGTGTTGACGGTATATTACAAACCTGACCGTTAAGTGTGATGTGGCAGTGCGATACAAGCTGTCTTGCAGCTGCACGAGTAGGAGCAATGCCCATACGGTAAACGATATTGTCGAGACGTGACTCGAGAAGTTCGATAAGGTTCTCACCCTTCTGTCCTTTCATGCGTGAAGCTTTCTCGTACAGATTGCGGAACTGTCTCTCAAGAACTCCATAAGTGTATTTAACTTTCTGTTTCTCCTTCAGCTGGATACCGTACTCAGAAGACTTTTTACGCTTGCGAGCCAATCCATGCTGTCCCGGAGGGTAATTCCTCTTTTCGAAGTCCTTGTCAGTTCCGAAAATAGGTTCGCCGAACTTACGTGCGATTTTGGTACTTGGTCCTGTATATCTTGCCATAGTAACTTTCCTTTTTTACAGATTAAATAAAATCAAACTTTACGACGGCCTTTTGGTCTACAGCCATTGTGTGGCATTGGAGTTACGTCAATGATTTCAGTGACTTCGATACCTGCACCGTGAATAGTTCTGATAGCTGACTCACGTCCGGCACCAGGACCTTTCACATAAGCTTTCACTTTACGCAATCCAAGGTCGTAAGCTGTCTTTGCAGCGTCTGCTGCAGCAACCTGAGCTGCATAAGGAGTATTCTTCTTAGATCCTCTGAAGCCGCTCTTTCCAGCTGATGACCAACTGATAACCTGACCTACGCTGTTTGTAAGTGAAATAATAACGTTGTTGAAGGTCGATGAAATATGAGCCTCGCCATAAGCGTCAACCTTTACAACTCTTTTCTTGTTTGTTGTTGTCGTTTTCTTTGCCATAATTCATCCGTTATTTGGTTGCTTTCTTCTTGTTAGCAACTGTTTTCTTCTTACCTTTCCTTGTACGGGCGTTGTTCTTGGTGCTCTGACCACGAACAGGAAGTCCGAGGCGGTGACGTATGCCCCTGTAGCATCCGATATCCATCAAACGCTTGATGTTCATCTGTACAGCAGAACGAAGTTCTCCCTCGATCTTGTACTCCTGGGCAATAACGCTACGGATTCCGGCGATCTGCTCATCGTTCCAGTCTCCGACCTTTGTGTCAAAGTCGATTCCCAGCTGAGAAAGGATCTTCCTTGCTGAGCTGCGACCGATACCGAAGATATAGGTAAGACCTATTTCTCCTCTTTTGTTGTTAGGTAAATCAACACCGGCTATTCTTGCCATAATCTATCTTTACTTTATTTGTTATACAACTGAAATATTATCCCTGACGCATTTTGAATTTAGGATTTTTCTTGCAGATCACGTAAAGACGGCCTTTACGCTTTACAATCTTGCAATCCTCGCTGCGCTTCTTAATGGATGCTTTTACTTTCATTATCGTAAATTTTTATTTGTATCTGAAAGAAATTCTTCCTTTTGATAAATCATAAGGTGACATTTCCACCTTAACCCTGTCCCCAGGAAGTATCTTGATGTAATTCATCCTCATCTTTCCGGAGATATGGGCTATGATGACATGGCCATTCTCCAACTCCACCTTGAACATTGCATTTGGCAGAGTTTCAGTAATAACTCCTTCAAGTTCTATTGCTGACTGCTTCGGCATGTTTTATATCACTTTAAAATTTAACACTGTTTTCTATATATTCAAAGGTTGACAACTGTTCGGCCCGACCTTTTCTGACAACAACCGTAAGTTCGAAATGCGCTGATTTCTTGCGGTCCGCTGTATGTACTGCCCAACCATTTTTAGCTAAATACACACCCCTGGTACCTACATTGATCATCGGTTCGATACAAATCGTCATTCCATCGACCAGTTTTGCTCCGTGTCCCTGACGCCCGTAATTCGGAACGCCCGGACTTTCATGCATTTTCCTGCCGATTCCGTGTCCTTCCAGTTCACGAACAACGGAGAATCCGAATGACTCAGCGTACGATTGCACCGCGTGTCCTATATCTCCGGTCCTATTACCGTCAACAGCCGCTGCTATTCCTTTATAAAGTGACTCCTTTGTCACATCCAAAAGCTTACGGGTCTCGGCGTCCACCTCCCCTACAGGGAAAGTGTATGCCGAATCTCCGTTATATCCTTTATAGAATGTTCCGCAGTCAACAGAAACGATATCTCCTTCCTGGAGTACGTAATCGGACGGAAATCCGTGTACAACGACATCGTTTACTGAAATGCAGAGGGCTGCCGGAAAGCCATCATAACCCAAGAAGCTCGGTATAGCTCCGTTATCCCGGATAAAGGTCTCAGCTACCCTATTCAACTCTAGAGTTGTCACACCAGGGGCAACTATCTTACCGACCTCTGCCAATGTTTTTGAGACGAGAATTCCGTTCTCTCTCATCAGCTCTATTTCTTCTTCTGTTTTTGGCTTAACCATCTTCCTTTAAATTTTAGAAATTACATTCCGGAACGTCCTGTCAGACGACCAGTCTTCATCAGTCCGTCATAATGACGCATAAGCAGGTGACTCTCAATCTGCTGGAGTGTATCAAGAACTACTCCGACAAGAATAAGGAGGGAAGTTCCTCCATAAAAGCTAGCAAACTGGTTGTTAACACCGAGAAGCATAGCAAATGCCGGCAAAATAGCTATAAGTGCAAGGAAAATCGAACCTGGAAGAGTCACTCTCGACATGATTTCATCAAGGTACTCTACAGTCTTCTTTCCTGGCTTGACACCCGGGATGAACCCGCCGTTCTTTTTCATATCCTCTGCCATCATAGTCGAGTTAACTGTAACGGCAGTATAGAAATATGTAAAGATTACAACAAGCAAACCGAACACGAGATTATACCAGAATCCGGTATAATTGCTCATTGTCGCAGCAAAACCTCTTGTTGCCTCAAACTGAGAGAATATCAGTGGGAAAAGCATCAGCGCCTGGGCAAAGATGATTGGCATCACGCCTGCGGCATTGATTTTCATAGGAATGTACTGACGTACACCGCCATATTGCTTGTTTCCGACAATTCTTTTAGCATACTGTACAGGAACCTTCCTCACACCCTGAACCAGAGCGATTGCTGCCACAAATACGAAGAACAGAATTATAAGTTCAACGACGAGCATCAAAGGTCCGCCTACACCTGAAGTAACTTTTTCTCCGATCTCAGCCACGAGAGCATATGGCAGACGCGCGATGATACCCACCATAATGATGAGGGAAATACCGTTTCCTATACCGCGGTCAGTTATACGTTCTCCAAGCCACATCACGAACATTGTTCCTCCTATAAGTATCACTGTTGATACCAGGTTGAACATGAATGAGCTCCATCCGAGCCTGTTGATGGCGATGAATGCCGCCTCTGGAATCTGATTGTGCAGAGCAGCCATATATGCAGGCCCCTGTATGCACAGAATTAGGATGGTGAGATACCTGGTAAGCTGGTTCATCTTACGACGTCCGCTTTCTCCCTCCATCTGGAGTTTTCTGAAATACGGAACGAAGACACCAAGCAACTGGATGACGATTGATGCCGAGATATACGGCATCACACCCAAAGCGAAGATTGAGGCATTTCCGAAAGCTCCTCCGGAGAACATGTTAAGCAGTCCTACGAGACCCTCCTGTGAAAAATCCTGCATGTTTGCAATCATTGTAGAATCAATTCCAGGAAGGACAATGAAGCTTCCAAGACGATACACAAGCAGCAAAAGAACGGTATAACCGATTCTTTTGCGCAGTTCCTCAATCTTGAAGATGTTCTTGATTGTCTGGATTAGTTTCTTCATCTTTATTCGATTGTTGTTACTTTTCCTCCGGCAGCCTCAATCTTTGCTATAGCTGACTTTGTGAAAGCATGGGCAGTCACCTCAAGTTTTGCAGAAATCTCTCCGTTTCCGAGGATCTTTACAAGCTTGTTATTTGAAAGGTAACCAGCCTCTCTGAGAATATCGATATTGATAACTGATGTTTCAAGTGCAGCAGCAATTTCCTGAAGCACTGATACATTGATACCTTTATACTCGACTCTGTTTCGGTTAGTGAATCCGAATTTAGGAAGACGTCTCTGGATTGGCATCTGACCTCCCTCGAATCCTATCTTGCGAGAATAACCGGAGCGTGCCTGAGCTCCCTTATGTCCACGTGTAGATGTACCACCGCGACCGGAACCTTCACCACGACCTACTCTCTTTACATTTTTTGTTGCACCTTTAGCAGGTTTCAGTTCATGTAATTTCATCTGTCGATCCTCCCTAATTAAATTTCCTCTACTTTAACAAGGTGAAGAACCTTCTCTACCATACCTTTTGATACAGGATTGAGTTCCACCTCTACGGTCTGGTGCAATCTGTGGATACCGAGAGACTGAAGATTAGCAATCTGTCTCTTTGTCGCTCCATTCTTGCTTTTTATCTGGGTTATCCTAAGTTTTGCCATTTCTTATTCCTCCTTAACCGTTAAATACCCTGCTCATAGGAATACCGCGGAGTCCGGCAACTGTATAGGCGTCTCTCAACTCAACCAAAGCTGCAACAGTAGCCTTCACAAGGTTGTGAGGATTTGATGAGCCCTTTGATTTTGCAAGGACATTGTGAATACCTACAGACTCGAATACTGCACGCATCGCACCACCGGCCTTAACTCCTGTTCCCGGCGCAGCAGGCTTCATAAATACTTTCGCTCCACCGAACTTTGCTTCCTGCTCGTGAGGGATAGTTCTATTGAGTACAGGAACCTTTACAAGATTCTTCTTTGCATCCTCAATTCCCTTGGAAATTGCAGTAGTGACTTCGTTGGCTTTTCCAAGACCATAGCCTACAACGCCGTTCTCGTCACCGACTACAACAATGGCAGCAAAGCTGAAGTGACGACCACCCTTAGTGACTTTGGTCACTCTCTGGATGGCTACAAGTCTGTCTTTCAATTCAAGCTCAGACACTTTTACTCTTTTAACATTTGTATTTGCCATAGTCTTATTTTTAGAAAATCAGGCCGCCTTCACGGGCAGCATCTGCCAAACTTTTAACTCTTCCGTGATAAAGATATCCACCACGGTCAAAAGCGATAGTGGTGATACCCTTGGCAATCGCACGCTGTGCAATAGCTTTTCCTACAATAGCAGCAGCCTCAATTCCTGTCTTGCCTTTGCACTCAACTGCAAGCTCCTTATCATTTGATGCTGCAGCTACAAGAGTGACAGCCTTGACATCATCAATAACCTGAACGTAAATCTGCTTGTTGCTTCTGAAAACAACCATTCTAGGCCTTTCAGCGGTACCATTGACCACTTTACGGATACGGTAGTGAATCCTTCTTCTTCTTTCTATTTTATTCAATGCCATAACTTGTCCTCCTCAATTATTTAGCACCAGCAGATTTACCGGCCTTACGACGAAGCTGTTCACCGACAAACTTGATACCCTTACCCTTATATGGCTCAGGCTTACGCAGTGAGCGGATTTTTGCAGCAACCTGACCGACAAGCTGTTTGTCTGCACTCTTAAGTACCAATATTGGGTTCGCACCCTTCTTTACAGGCTCTGCCTCTGCAGCTACCTCTTTAGGAAGCATCATATGTACATCGTGTGAGAATCCGAGTGAAAACTCGAGAATCTGACCCTTTACTTCAACACGATAACCGACACCGACAAGCTCCTGCTTGATTGTGAATCCCTCTGACACACCCACAACCATATTGTGGATCAGCGCACGGTAAAGTCCGTGAAGAGAACGGTGTCTAGGGAGATCTGTAGGACGAGTCAACTTAACTTCATTTCCCTCTACAGCAACAGTGATGTCAGCATCAACCTTCTGACTCAATTCGCCGAGAGGTCCTTTAACCTTAACAACGTTGCCAGGGAGAACCTCTACGGTAACCTTGGCAGGAAGGTGTACAGGCAATTTACCAATTCTTGACATTATTCGTTCTTTTTAAAATTAATATACATAGCATACTACTTCACCACCGACATTAAGCTCTTTTGCCTCTTTGTCAGTAATGATACCCTTCGATGTAGAAAGGATAGCGATTCCGAGACCATTAAGTACACGTGGCATAGTCGCTACATCAGTATATCTACGAAGACCCGGCTTTGATACACGGATAATCTTCTTGATAGCAGCAGTCTTAGTCTGCGGATGATACTTGAGTGCGATTTTGATTGTGCTTGACGGTTCGCCTTCTACCAGCTTGTAGCTGAGAATGTAACCTTTCTCACAAAGAATTTTTGTGATAGCCATCTTCATCTTGGATGAAGGAATCTCAACAACTTTCTTTCCTGCGCTGTAAGCGTTGCGGATTCTTGTGAGATAATCTGCAATTGGATCAGTCATTTTTTTGTCTTTTTTTACAGAAACCGGCGTGCTTCACACGCCCGATATCCAAATTGAACTTAAATATTGTAATTAATGTAATATGCTATTACCAGCTTGCTTTCTTTACGCCTGGTATAAGACCGTTGCTTGCCATCTCGCGGAACTGAATACGGCTGATACCGAACATACGCATATATCCCTTAGGACGACCTGTAAGAGAGCAACGGTTATGAAGACGGCAAGGGCTTGAGTTCTTAGGGAGCTTGTCAAGAGCTGCCCAGTCGCCTGCCTCTTTAAGAGCTTTTCTCTTCTCAGCGTATTTAGCAACTAACTTAGCGCGCTTTACCTCGCGGGCTTTCATTGATTCTTTTGCCATTTTCCTTCTCTTTAGTTATTATGTTTCTTGAAAGGCAGACCGAATTCGCGAAGAAGTGCATAAGCCTCCTCATCAGTACCTGCTGTTGTCACGAAAGTGATCTCCATTCCGAGAATCTTTGTAATCTTGTCGATGTCAATCTCTGGGAAAATAATCTGTTCCTTGATACCGAGAGTGTAGTTTCCTCTTCCGTCAAGCTTCTCAGAAATTCCGTTGAAATCCCTGATACGAGGGAGTGATATACGGATAAGTCTCTCAAGGAACTCGTACATCTTGGTAGCACGAAGGGTAACCTTTGCTCCGATAGGCATTCCTTTACGGAGTTTGAAGTTGGAGATATCCTTTCTTGATGCAGTTGCAACAGCCTTCTGACCTGTGATTGCAGTAAGCTCCTGAAGTGCGATATCAACAAGTTTCTTATCTCCTGTAGCGTCACCAACTCCCTGGTTGATAGTTATCTTAACCAGTCTTGGAACCTGCATTACTGTTGAGTAGGAGAACTCCTTCATGAGCTTAGGCACAATCTCCTCCTTATATACCTTCTTCAAGGCAGGCACGTATCCTGCAGGAACAGCCTGCTGTGTCTTTTCTGTATTGTTATTCTTTGCCATTATTTAATCTCCTCTCCAGATTTTTTAGCATAACGGACTTTCTTTCCATCCACGAACTTGTGTCCGACTCTTGTAGGGCCGCCCTTAGCAGGATCTACAAGCTGGAGGTTAGAAATATGTACGCCAGCCTCTTGTTTAACGATACCGCCCTGAGGATGTTTAGGGCTTGGCTTTGTGTGCTTGCTAACCATGTTGATACCTTCAACGATAGCGCGATCCTTGTCTGTAATCACTTCAAGCACCTTGCCGGTCTTTCCTTTATCGTTGCCGGCATTGACATAAACGGTGTCACCTTTTTTGATATGGAATTTTTTCATAACTTCAAAATATTAGAGGACCTCCGGTGCCAGTGAAACGATCTTCATATAATTCTCACGCAGCTCTCTTGCAACAGGGCCGAAAATACGTGTTCCGCGAACCTCACCCTGATTGTTCAGAAGAACGCAGGCATTGTCATCGAAACGGATGTATGATCCGTCAGCCCTGCGGATTTCTTTCTTTGTGCGCACTACCACAGCCTTTGATACTGAGCCTTTCTTGGCATCACCACCTGGGATAGCGCTCTTTACTGCAACGACGATTTTGTCGCCCACTTTCGCATAGCGGTGGCGTGTTCCCCCAAGGACACGGATACAAAGAACTTCCTTTGCACCGCTGTTGTCAGCCACCTGTAAACGTGTTTCCTGCTGTATCATTGCTACTTAACTTTTTCTACGATTTCTACTAATCTCCATCTCTTTGTCTTACTCAAAGGACGGGTCTCCATAATGCGGACTGTATCGCCCTCGCTGCACTCATTCTTCTCATCGTGAGCGACAAACTTTGTGGTCTTTTTAACGAACTTACCGTAGATCGGGTGTTTCTCTTTCGTTGCGACTGCAACTACGACAGACTTATCCATCTTGTTGCTGACCACTACGCCTATTCTTTCCTTACGAAGATTTCTTTCCATCAGACTCGAATTTTAGTTCTGTTTCTCTTTCTCGGCAAGGATAGTCATCATACGGGCGATATCCTTCTTTGCCTTGTTAATCTTTGACGTATCCTCCAATGGAGAAATCGAATGGTTTATCTTCATGGTGTCGAGATTAGCCTTCTCCACTTCGATACGGTCGCGCAGATCGCTGATCGACATTTCGCGTACTTCAGATGCTTTCATTTCCTATCTCCATTAAATTATTCAACATAATCCCTGCGGACAACAAACTTGGTGATTACAGGCAACTTCTGTGCGCCAAGACGCAAAGCCTCTTTAGCAATCTCCAATGGAACGCCCTCAGCTTCAATAAGGATACGGCCCGGAGTAACAGGACAAACAAATCCCTCTGGATTACCCTTACCTTTACCCATACGCACCTCAGCCGGCTTCTTGGTATAAGGCTTATCAGGGAAAATTCTGATCCAGATCTTACCTTCACGCTTCATGTAACGGACAACTGCCTGACGGGCGGCCTCAATCTGACGGCCCGTAAGCCAACAATTTTCCAAGGTCTTGATACCGAAAGAACCGAACGCAAGCTGGTTGCCCCTCTGAGCAAGCCCTTTCATACGGCCTTTCTGCTGCCTTCTAAATTTTGTTTTCTTTGGTTGTAACATTGTTCTATTACTTTAAAATAAAATACTTTCCGTTTCCCTTAAGTCATTGAGCATCAGCTGGTTGGGCGGACTTATCCTCAAATAAGGGACTGCAAAGATAGTAAATTTTTCTCAAATACAAATAAAAAATCAAAAAAATCCAAACTTTTTCGACCACGGTTTTGAATAGCTAATATTTGAATAATCATCAAGTTACACATATTCATTAAAATAAATTGGATCACTTTTCGACATTAGAATAATGCCCGGCTCACAAGAGACTTACCGATAACGGCCCCAAACTCATCCGTATGCCTGAACGGCAGACTGAAAATACCAAGATACCGAGATTTTATTTACCTTTGCAAAGATGTGTCAGGGACAATGAGGAAGCTTTTACATAGACAGTCAATTATTCTTGTGGCAGCAGTTATCATGACTGCGCTGGCCGCAACACAACCATCCCTCGGACAAGACAAGAAAAAAATAAGCCTTCAAGACTGGCTTGCACACACAGACTCAGAGGCCGCCGCTGCCAACGAGGCGGACGATGATGAAAATATCCTGCACTTCATTATAGAAAAAGGAGATACAATATATATAGACAATCTTCCTGCAGCACATGTATATCAGAAACTTCCCCGACAAAAAGGGAGAGAATGGAGAAAATACTACCGTCTCGTACACAATTTCAGCAAAGTCTATCCGTACGCCCTTGTTGCAAGACACATGGTTGCAGAAGCTGACAGTACAATCGCTGCAGACAATCTCAAGCGAGCCAAAAGAGACAAATATATCAATAGTGTCCAAAAGGAATTGTTCAGTGTCTTCGAAGCTCCTCTAAGGAATCTGACTGTCAGCCAGGGTGCTCTTCTCATGAAACTGATTGACCGTGAAGTCGGAAAATCATCCTTTAATATAATCAAGTACTATAAAAACGGTATGGCAGCAGGATTCTGGCAGGGAATAGCCAAACTGTTCGGATCTGACCTGAAAAAACCTTATGATCCGGAAGGGGATGATGCCGCAACCGAAGAACTTGTCCAGAAATGGGAATCCGGAGAATTCGAAGGTTTGTACTATACACTTTTCTGGGAATATCCGCCAGAAACTGAAATCCCGTCAAAGTACAGATAAGGAGAACTTGAAATCCAGTCTTTGAGGACTATAAGTTCAGCCCCTGAAGGAACTGTCATGCGTACATCCGCATGATAGTGACCGAAGATAAAATAATCGATTTTACGGTCAGAAGAAAAAGATTCGGCAAATTTATATATAGGCTCTTCTTCGCCCCTGAATACATATTCTTGATGGCGGGAAAGTCTGTTGTGTCGGGACCAGGAATTACCGAAGCCAAAAGCAATCCTGGGATGGAGCATGCTGAACAGGAACTGCAAAACCCTGTTATGGAACACCTTGCGGAGAAACCTATACCCTGCAGGGACGGGACCAAGACCGTCACCATGGCCCAGACAAAAAGTCTTACCGCGAATATCTACCACATAAGGCTGCTCAAGACGTACCATACCCAGTTCTTCAAAATAACTGTAAGTCCAGACATCATGATTACCCTGAAAAAAATACACCTTGACACCGGAATCCATAAGTTCCAGCAATGCTGAAAACACCCTTATATATCCTTTCGGGACCACATCCCTATACTCATACCAAAAATCCCATATATCTCCTAAAAGGTACAGAGCCTCAGTATTTTCAGCAGGTATGGAACGCAGAAACCTGACAAAACGCGCTTCTCTGTCAGCCGGGCCGGCCACATCAAGACCCAGATGTACGTCTGAAGCAAAATATGTCAATTTTCTATCCCCCATAATCTGTCATTGCCACAATATTGTAAAAAAGCCGGACCTTTGACCTTCTCTATCACCCGAAGATAAAAATCAGGACAGCAACTACTGCACAATACAAGGCAAACCAACTGAGTTTCGCCTTCTTTACCAGAGCAATCATGACCTTACAAGCAAACAGACCTGAAACAAAGGCCGATACGAATCCGAGAACAAGCGGAAGCCATCCTATTGTAGATTCGCCCATTTCACCGCTGACAAGCTGCAGAAACGCCTCTCCAAGAATCGGCACGAGAACCATAAGAAAGGAAAACTGCGCCATAACCTCCCTTTTCACCCCACATATAAGGCCTGTGGAAATGGTTGTACCTGAACGTGATAGCCCAGGAGCAACAGCCAGCGCCTGGCCAAGCCCAATTGCAAATGCCTGCCAGTAAGATATTCCATTCCTATACTTGTTTTCAGGAATAACCACCGCAGATGACTTGCCAGGCTTTGAGGCCATATCAGAGAAAAACAGGAGCAAGGCTGTAACCAAAAGAGCAAACGCTACTCCCGTCAAAGAACCAAAAAGTCCGGTAACGACATCCTTGAAAAAAACGCCAACTATAAAAACCGGAATCATTGAAAGACATATTTTAAGGACATAGTCTGTCTCATCATTCATTTTGAACTTGAAAAAGCCTTTCAGCAACGTCCAAATCTGCTTTCTAAACACGACAATTGTACTTAACACAGTAGCTGCATGTACCAGAACCTCAAAAACGAGATCTTCAGAAGCCTCTATTCCAAGCAATTCCTTTCCTATTACAAGATGGCCGCTGCTACTTACAGGCAAAAACTCAGTGAGTCCCTGTACAAGTCCCAAAATTATTGCTTCAAACCACTCCATTATATTATTTCAATTATTTGTTATCCGTAATCTCGTCATCTGAAAATACCTTCACAATAGAAACAATCTCTATTACAATTCCAGATATAATTACAATAGGGGCTGCGACCAGTCTCCTGAAGTCAAACATTGCATAATTGAAGACTTGCGGATCATCGCTTCCGCCTCCAATCATCAAAATATAACCGGAGACCATTATTATGAGTCCGGCAAGCATCAACTTAAGTCCCTTGCGGGAAATTGCGAAATTATCCATCTGCTATAAAAATATCAAAAATACAACTCGTCCTTTTTTAGGGACACTAGCTTATTCACTACAAACCATGTACTCAGCACACAAATCAGTACGCCAGAGAGAAGTACTATGCCTATCACCAGCAACAGCAGCTCGATATTGAATATCTCGAACATCTGCATGAATTCATGCCTCAGGACATAAAGCATACCCACAAGCACCATTATCGCCAGGAAAGCAGAAAACAACCCCTGAAATACAGCCTGAACAAGGAATGGAGCCCTAATAAAGGATCTCGTAGCCCCGACAAGCTTCATCGTATGAATCGTAAAACGCTTCGCATAGACATTCAGCCTCACTGTATTGTTTATCAATACGAATGAAATAAACAACAAAAGTACAATAAATACTCCTATTACAATAGAAATTTTGCTCAGATTTGCATTCAAAGCCTCTACAAGAGACCTCTGATACACAACCTCACCTACCAATGGAAACTTCAGCAGTTCGCTTTTCACCAGTTCAAGACTGTCTGCCGATACATAATCAGCTGAAAGAGTAACATCTATTGATGCAGGTATCGGCAATGTCTCAAACACATCAAGAAAATCAGCACCAAGCAAATCTCTCATTTCCCCGGCGCCCTGTTCCTTTGAAATAAATTCCGAACTCCTTATGAAACGCATTGCGTCGAGTTTCTGCTTAAAATTCATTGCAGACTCATCGCTGACATCCTGCTTCATTAGGACAGAAACCTGCATATTCTCCTTAAAATAATCGGAGACAGCCCCTGCATTGACAAGCATAAGGCTTGCAATACCCACCAGCAGCAGCACAAGGCTGATACTTATCACAGATGAGAGATAGGAATTTGCCAGTCTCCTGTGTATTATATTGTTTTCCGCTTTTCCCATAATAATTCCAATCAGCGCCAAAGATAGTGAAATATCAAAAAAAATTATTATCTTTGTAGAGATTTTGTCTTATTAAAACTTATATATGGGAGATTCTGTAAAAAGAGTGCTTTTTGTCAATTCTGAGATATATCCCTATCTTCCAGAGTCTGAGATAGCAAACGTCGGAAGATATCTTCCCCAGGGAATTCAGGAAAGAAAGAAGGAAATCCGATCTTTCATGCCGAGGTACGGCTGTATCAATGAGAGGAAAAACCAGCTTCATGAGGTAATACGCCTCTCTGGGATGAATATCATAATCAATGATGTTGACAGGCCGCTAGTCATAAAGGTAGCCTCTGTCGCAGCTGCCAGAATGCAGGTATATTTCATTGATAATGAAGACTATTTTCACCGCAAGCAAATCTATCACGACGAACATGGCAACTTCTTTGCTGACAATGGGGAAAGAGCGATATTTTTTGCCAGGGGTGTATTGGAAACAGTGAAAAAACTTCGTTGGACCCCGGACATAATCCACTGTCACGGGTGGATTTCGGGAATTCTGCCGGCTTATTTGAAAAAAGCCTATAAAGATGACCCTATCTTCTCCAACAGCAAAATCGTACTTTCGATATACGATGACATAAACGATATCAGTTTCACTGAAGGTCTGAAAGAGAAAATTGTTTATGGCGGCCTTGATGCAGAATCAATAAACCTGCCGGACTGCCCTACGGGCACGGATATTGCTAAATTCGCCGCCGGATACTCAGATGGAGTCATCATAGGATCGGAAAATGTGTCTCAGGAACTGCAGGACTACTGCAAGGAATCAGGACTTCCGTTCCTTCCTTTCAGGAAAGGGACTTATGAAGACAATTCATATCTTGATGACTATAACAGTTTTTATGACAACTTGTAAAATGAAAAACAGAATAAAAGGTCTGCTTTTTACGACGTTCGGCATTATCACATGCGGGACGTCGTGCATTTATGTAAATGAAGAGCTGGGAAGCGGCTTCATTCCTACTGATCAGAGGTATGAAATACATACGACTGAATTTCCCATCAGGCAAATTTCGTCAAAACCGGTCAACGACCTGTCAGGATACAGTTCTTCACGGATTACCATAGGCTCTATAAAAAATGAAAACGGCGATGCGGTTTTCAAGAGCAGCGCCGTTACGCTTATTCCTGCCAACAAATACGATTTCGGCAAAGGAGGCAAAGTGACCAGCTTTCATTTTGCGGTAGCAAAGGATACATTGTCCTATATAAATGAAGGTGAACGGAAGATTATACAAAACATCAATGTTTACAAACTTCCAAAGAAACTTAAGCCGAAGGACAGCTTTATCGGTTCTTCTTCTGTTCTGGAACATTCATTTACAAATGCAGAGCGCATAACAGACGGCATACCTGTATTTGACGGAGGAGATTCTCTTTCGTTTGACTTCAGCAACTCATGGTCGAATGAATTGCTGGCTTCGTTACAAAAGATGGAAACTTCCGTCTATGATTCAACAGGAGCCTTTACGGAAAAGGTATTCCCCGGAATATATATGACTATCGATGCCCCAGTCTCTACAGGAGGACGAATCAATATGTTCGACCTGACTATCGGAGCTGACCTTCAGAACTACTCTCTCAGCGGAGGCTATGCCAAAATGCATGTTTCAGGAGCGAAGTTTGACGGAAAAGAAGTGGCTGACACAATGTTTATCTTTATGTACGGAGCAACAGATTTCTCTATCACCCAGGCTGCTACAGACTATTATTCAGGAGAAACACTTACACCGCAGTATGCTCTTAATCTAAGCAAGCAGGAATATGCATCAGGGAACGCGCCGGCATATGACGGGAAAACCCTGCATATTGAAGGCGGAGGAGGACTCAAGCCGATAATAGAAGCAAAATCCATAAGAGAAGAGCTTATAGGGATACTTCAGGCAGATGGTGTTGAAGACCCATCAAAGGTTATTATTAACAAAGCGACAATTATTCTGCCATTCAAGGCAGACTCCGACTATAAAAACCTTGACAGATTTCCTGCAGTGCTTAGTCCAAGCTGCCGTTTCATAAATGAAGATGACAAGGAACTTGTAAACTATGCAGGCATTACTGATTTGAGCACTACTTCTGAAAATCAGGGAGGTATAAACAGATCCAAATTCATATACTCACCTGACATAAGCTATCATCTTCAGGAAATACTCCAGCTTGATGAATATTCGGAAACAGACGAAGATATCAAAACTGAATATTCAGAGAAAGACATCTGGCTTCTGACAATGTCACAGGAAGTTACAGAATCAGAACAGCAGGGAATGAGCCAGTACAGTCAGGACCTACAGTACAGTATGTACTATAATAATATGTATAATTATGGTTATGGATACGGATACGGCGGATACGGCTATGGAGGTTATGGCGGATATGGCTATAATAACTACTACAATTATTATGACATGCTGAGCTATGCGGCAATGCAGCAGGGAAGCCAGACCCAGGAAACTGTCACAACTGAACTTGACAGGGACAGATACTACGAAGCTGTACTGAAAGGGCCGGATGCAGAAGCCGGAAATACAGGAAACCTGAAACCAGGTGATACAGGATACTATGAAGCTCTAAAGCTTCCATATATGAGAATAACTTACTCAGTAAGAGGTAAGTAACAACAAAAAAAGCTGGTCTTATCAAGACCGGCTTTTTTATTTTCATTTCAACAAAACAATGTCAGTTAAGACAATTATTTGTTGAGTTCGTTTTCAATATAAGAGATAGCGTCACCTACTGTAGATATTTTTTCGCTAGCTGCCTCGTCAGGGATAGTAATATTGAAAGCTTTTTCGAATTCCATGATAAGTTCAACTGTATCAAGAGAATCTGCCCCAAGATCATTTGTGAAACTTGCGGTCTCAGTCACTTCAGACTCATCAACGCCCAACTTGTCAACGATGATTGCCTTTACTTTAGCTGCAACTTCTGACATAATTGTAAAATTTTAATTAATGATTTAAGTTTATTATGTTACACTATTGTATAATCGCTAAATCGGGTGCAAAGTAAGTAAAAAAAACCCGAAAATAAAAATTTATTCTAACTTATTACTGCTTAGCCTTATCCACACTCTCAAACCATTCAAGGAGTTAAGAAGGTAAAAGATCCACATTATAACCATAAGGCCGGCATGTGCATCACCTCTAACTACACATACAGACCACATCACCACACTGATGATATTTGTTATCACCCACAATACCCACTGTTCCATAAATGCAAGAGCCATCAAAGCCTGGGCTATTATACTGAGAACTGTCGTAGCAGAATCTTTGAACGGCTGCGGGTCACCAAGATACTTAAGAAGAAAACCACAGCATATAACCAGCATGATACATGCAGCAGCAAGGACAACTCTCTGTCCCCACGTCATCTTTCTTGCCTTGACTCTCACATCTCCATCAGAAGCTTCT
>URDD01000018.1 GCA_900546395.1 uncultured Bacteroidales bacterium
ATAGTCAAGCGAATAAACGCTGTAAAATAGTTTAGTTAATCGCCCCTAAATCTGTCAAGCATTTTCAGTGATAGTCACTCTGATGAAACGGCACTTTTGGTTTTCTAAGTTATCAACACTAGCGTGCGTTATTAACAGTTGTTTTTGCCGATACCGGCAACTTTGTGACATTGTCCGATACTGTCAGAGCGTAGCTTTCGTAACGGACAACGGGAATTTCCTTATTCTATACTACAGAAAGCGGGATTTGTCAACAAACTGGGCAAAAATGCCGTTTTTTACCAAATCCCGCCTTTTAACGTACTATATATCTTGATTACTTCTGAATCAAGCGTTTTCCGGCCGACCTATAGGAAAAATCCGCCTTTCTGCCTGGTGTCGCCATCATCGGATAAACAGACAGTTGTCGAGCCGCAATAACCGGAAGCTGCTCGACAGGTGTTGCTCCTTCCTTGGTCAAATCTACATACTGGCGTACTGGAACGCCAAAATTACCATCAGCATCCTTGGCCACAGCACATATCGTACTCTCACCCCAATATGCCACAACGAGACCTTCAGTAAAATTCTTCATATCAGGCAGACCATATTCTGTAAGATTTTTGATTATAGACTTATCTGATGTCTCACGCAAGTCACCAGAGAACACATATGCCCACCATTCTGCGGCATCAGCGGAAGGCTCCACTTTCAGGCTGACAACAGCATTGCCCTTTGCTCCTTTGAACGTCACAGGATCCAGCTCATAAAGCTTGTCACCGTCAAACCAAGGATACTCAATAATATTCACAGTAGCCGGAGACACTACAGCATCCGGCGCCTTAAATACCTCACTGACAATAAATTTACCTACAGGCTCACCTTCCTGGTTCACACAGACAGCCCACATCATATAATCCTCACCAGGCTCAACATCCATACTATATTCGTACGGGCCGACCGTTCCGATAAGGTTGAGCGTCTCCGCCCTGGTACCGAAGTCTCCGGCATAAATACCTATCATTTCATCAAGAATAATGGCTCCCGCTTTCTCTGCATCATTCTCGCAGGACTCAAGAATCATCTGATAATCAGAGGCAAACATTGCATCACAGACATAAACAGCAGTCGGGTCACTCGGATAAAAAGCAAAAGTAGAAGGCTTGTTGGCATTCAGAGTACAGTCAAACTCAAATTCACAAAGGTTCGGATCTTCCTCACCTGCCTTAACTGGAAATTGCGATACAGCCGCCTCTGTATTTGCAAAGCCGTCCTTACAGCCAAACGCTATCACATCATATTTCCAACCAGGCTTGAGAGTTTCTGCCACAAATTCCTTTGATCCGCTCAAGATAAAATCTTCAAGGTCTCCAGCTGCAAGATGACTCTCTATAAGGTATTGACGTATATCTTCACCTCTTGCCTCCACTTCTTCTTTGACTCCGGAAGGCACAATATCCATAAAATAATCATCATCATTTTTGGTTTTCACAGAAACCTTTGCTCCAAACTCCGTCACGTCAGAGACAGTAATATCAAAAGTATTGGAGGAAGCCTCAACATCCATAGTCACAAACTCCTTTGAATACACCTCTGTCGTAGATTTACCCTTATCATCTATCCCTACAGCCACGGCATAATATTTAGAATCAGGCTGAAGAGTAGTAATGTTGTAATCGTCACTGCCATATGAAGTAATCGTTTTTACAGCTTCATCGTAACTTTTTCCCTGAGATTCCATAATGCTGCTCACCACATACTGCAAGTAATCATCAAAGCCATGTTTTTGCGCTTCAGTAAAATCTCCTTCTGTAAGAACATCACTGTAATATCCCATATCCTTGTCTTTAGCCGTAATATGAACATTTACAGTAACGGTTCCTATTCCACTGACTTCAACTGAAAATTCGGCTTCCTCCTGCCCGGGAGGTAAAGGTTGCTCTGTGCCAGAGTTATTTTCCGGCTTTGAACATGCTGACGCTGAAAGAATAACAGCAAAGGCCAGCATCATGAATCTAAATAAAATTTTCATATCTGATATTGTTTAAAAATAAATAAGAAGTCGTTCAGGCTAATAAATATGTCGCAAAATTTCAGACAATGCCTAACAAAGAAAAAAAATTTTTCCGAAAATTCCAATCCTTACGGAACATGTAACTGCAACCAACTCCTGACATCCAAGCCATCCCGCAAAAAAACAAACAAAATTCAAACAGCTTCTAAGAAGCTATTGAAATTTTTTTATACATTTACATGACGCTAATCTAAATGCAAAAGGTCATGAAAAGTATTTTATCCAAATGCCGAATACAGGCAGCTATTCTGTCAACCATAATTTGCATTCCTTTCTTGCTCATATCATGCAGCGATGAGGAAATAACAGACAATAAAAGCAAGACTTTACCAGAGATGCTTACCCTTAAAATTCTTAATGTAAGTAACACGGGAGTATCTGTCAGATGCGAAAGCAACTCACCCGGAATTCCTTATTACCTGCGTATCTGTCCTTTAGAACTTGCAGAAGGAATGAACGATAAAGAAATTACAGAACGTGACCTCCAATACTTTGAAGAAGAATGCTCAGCACTGGAAATATCATTAGAAGATTACTTGAATATAAGGCTGGACAACAATAGCCGCACCACCACCCTGAACAGTCTGGAGCCAGACTCTCCTTACTACGTATATGCATACGGAATAGATTATGCAGGTAAAGTAACATCAAAGGTAGCCAGGGCAACATTCCGCACATTAAACAATAATGAAAGCCCTATATCAATAGAAATCCGGGAAGTAGGAATAGACGAAGCCACATTGTCTTTCTCATCCAAAGACCCTGAAATGACTTATGTACACATGCTTCTGCCTGGTAAAGAATATCTTGGCCTTGACGAATGGGAATGTCTTGACAAACTGACGAATACAGGCATTTCAGAAAAAGACATTACAAAAGGAGATGCTGTACGCACATTCACCGGACTGCAGCCAGATACTGAATACATGGCATTCGCTTTCGGATACGACAGAGAAAACAGCCTGGCAACCACTTCTCTCGCACGCAAAAGCTTCAGTACAGGAAGACAACAGTCCGGATTTACCGTAGATATTGCAGTAAGCGACATAACTGCCGAAAATGCCAAAGTCACATTCATTCCATCTGACAACAGCCATGAATACTTTTTCAACATACAAATGGAAGACAAATATAAAGGCATGTCTGACAATGAAATAATTGAAAAAGCAATAAAGGATGCAGATGGTTATTTCTTCAACTCTTACCTTATATCAGGCAAATTCACAGATACACCCAGACTTGTCCATGACACAAACTACATAGCCTATGCCTTCGGATATGACAGGGCTACAAATAAAATTACTACAGGACTCTTCAAGACAATCTTCCGGTCAGGACATCTGGATGTCAGCAAACTTTCTTTCAGTATAAGCGTGACCGATCTCACATCAGACACAGGTACAGTCACATTTACCCCAAGCAATGACATTGACCGCTACTTCTACTATGTTACCGAATCTTCAGACTTCAACGGACTTATCTCTGATGATGAAATAATAAAGAAAGCATTATCGCTACCGGTATATGCTTCCATATTCATATCTACAGGTGGAAAAACCATACACAAAGCCGAACTAAATCCCGGAACCGAATACACGGCAATCGCATTCGGATATAGCACATCTGAAGTAGCTACTACCAGGCCTTACATGCATATTTTCGAAACAGAAGCATGGCCAGATCCGTCACAACAGTTCAAGATAACTTCTGAAACCACGTCAACATCCGCAACATTCAGAATAATTCCGGCTGACAAGAAGATGAAATACTTTTCCGACATAATTAGTGCGGAAGATGCATCAGGTCTTGACAATACAGGCCTTATAAAAAAACTCATTGACGAAGCATGGAACATTGATTCATACATACGTTCCGGCATCAAGGACGACGGACCCTTTACCGGACTCAAGCCGGATACAGAATATCTTTATGTCATATTCGGATACGACCAAAAAAACTCATCAGCAACAACAGAAGCTACAATACATAAATTCAACACTCTTAAAGAATAAAAACATGGGAATAATAAATGCACTCCTGGGAAACGCATCTGAAATAAATACAGATAGCCTACAGAAAGAATACAGTAATTTGCTGTGTGAAGGTGAATACATAGAAAATGCTTATAAAATAATAAGGGACAAATGGATATTCACCAACAAACGTCTCATAATACAAGACACTCAGGGCGTTACAGGAAGCAAACGAGAATATCATTCGATTCCGTACGGAAGCATAGTACATTTCTCTATAGAAACTGCAGGGACTTTCGACACCGACTCTGAAATGAAGCTATGGGTAAAAGGTTCGAGTATGCCATTTACACAAGATTTCGGAAGAAACTCAAATATTGAAGAAATACAGAGAGTGCTTGCCGGACATATTCTGTAGAAATTTCCAAATACCGGACAATCAGGTTTCTATGATTATAAAAGACTGTGCCAGAATATTTATTTTGACACAGTCTTTTAATGTACGTCACTCATACTTATCGTAAAATATCCGGTACAATGTAACATGAAAAACGGTATTTTTGTATTCTGTCTGAAATTTTAAACATACAGACCATAAAAAGTCTTAATTAAAATGGAAATCAACAAAGTAGAAATAAGAAACCTGCAGATGCAGGACTATGACCAGCTGGCCAGTTCATTCACACGCGTCTATGCAGACGGAAGCGACGAATTCTGGACACCGGAGCAAATCGGAAAACTTCTTGAAATCTTCCCAGAAGGACAGATAGTAGTAGTGGTTGATGACAAAATCGTAGGGTGCGCACTTTCTCTGATAGTCAACTACGACGATGTAAAAAACGACCATACCTATGCCCAGGTAACAGGTAAAGAAACATTTGACACCCACACCAGAAACGGGAATATCCTGTACGGCATAGAAGTGTTCATCCACCCTGACTACAGGGGACTGAGACTTGCAAGACGAATGTACGAATACCGCAAGGAACTCTGCGAAAAACTGAACCTTAAGGCTATAATGTTCGGGGGAAGACTCCCGAACTATCACAAATACGCAGACAAACTGCGGCCAAAAGAATATATCGACAAGGTCAGACAGAGAGAAATCTATGACCCTGTACTGCTGTTCCAGTTGTCAAATGATTTCCACGTGCGCAAAGTAATGCGCAACTACCTGCCAAATGATGAAGAATCCTGCCACTATGCCTGTCTTCTGCAGTGGGACAACATCTACTACCAGCCACCTACAGAAGAGTACATATCACCCAAGACCACAGTGCGTGTAGGAATAGTCCAGTGGCAGATGAGAGGATACAAGACTCTTGATGACCTGTTTGAGCAGGTTGAGTTTTTCGTTGACTCCGTAAGCGGATACAAGAGTGACTTTGTCCTGTTCCCTGAATACTTCAATGCCCCACTGATGGCTGAGTTCAACAATATGGGAGAATCACAGGCTATCCGGGGACTTGCACAATATACCGATGAAATCCGGGAAAGATTCATAGCACTGGCTATCAAATACAACATCAACATCATAACGGGAAGTATGCCTCTCATAAAGGACAACGGGAAACTGTACAATGCAGGCTTCCTGTGCAGGCGTGACGGCAGCTATGAAATGTATGAAAAACTCCATGTCACCCCTGACGAAATGAAATGCTGGGGACTCAGCGGAGGAAATACCATACACACTTTCGAGACAGATTGTGCCAAAATCGGCATCCTTATATGCTACGACGTCGAATTTCCTGAATTGTCCCGACTTCTTGCTGAAGACGGAATGCAGATACTCTTCGTGCCGTTCCTCACCGATACCCAGAATGCTTACTCAAGAGTAAGGGTCTGCGCACAGGCAAGGGCTATCGAAAACGAATGCTTCGTAGTAATAGCGGGAAGTGTCGGAAATCTTCCTAAAGTACATAACATGGATATACAATACGCACAATCAGGAGTATTCACCCCTTGTGACTTTGCGTTTCCTACAGACGGCCGCAGGGCAGAAGCTACACCTAACACAGAAATGATTCTGGTTTCGGATGTAAACCTTAACCTGCTTAACGAACTGCATACATATGGAAGCGTACGCAACCTGAAAGACCGCCGCAGCGACCTTTATCAAGTAAAAAGACAATAATAAAACAAATACTAATCCTAAATCAAAATGAAACGGACACTGATCATCGCAATCACAATGCTGCTGCTTGCGGCTACTATGAACGGACAGAAAAAATCCACTGCAGTAAACCTGAGCATTGACAGCGAAGTGCTGTCAAAACCGATAGACTACACCGTAATCCTTCCTCCAGGCTACAACGAAAACCAGGACAAACACTATCCGGTACTTTACCTTCTGCACGGAATGTACGGAATAAACACAGACTGGGTAAAAAACGGTAATGCAGACAAAGAGTCCGCAAGGATAATGAAAGAATGGGGCTGCAAAGAAATGATAATAGTAACCCCAAACGCCGGAGGGGCCGACCCTGTCACCCAGCAGAACGGCTATTTTGACATCCCCGGATGGCCTTACGAACAATTTTTCTTCACAGAGTTCATACCTTATATCGAAAAGGAATTCAGAACCATACCGGATAAGGGACATAGAGCTATAGCCGGACTGTCAATGGGAGGAGGAGGCTCGCTCAGCTATGCAATGAGACATCCGGAAATGTTCTGTGCCGTATATGCAATGAGCGCATGGGCTGCACTGACTGCAGAGCAGAAAAAAGCAGGTTATGAAACAGCAAAAGGGAAAATAGCCCCCCTGCAGGAATCAGTTCACGAACATGACTGTATAGAATTTGTAAAAAATGCAGACGATAAAACAAAAGAAGCTCTGAAATCAGTAAAATGGTTTATCGACTGCGGAGACGACGACTTCCTTCTTGACGTTAACCTGAGTCTGTACCAGGCTTTCAGACAAAAAGGCATTCCATGCCAGCTTAGAGTAAGAGACGGAGTCCACGACTGGGAGTACTGGCATACCGCACTGTCAATGTGTCTTCCATTCGTAAGTATCAATTTCGAATAATAAAAGCATCCGTGATTTAAAAACGTAACAAAATTTTTATCTGAAATAAAAATACCTATATTTGCAGGCTGTATTACTAACACAAACACTAAACTAATAATCTGATATGTTTACCAATTTTCAGGGTGCAAACCTTGTAGAAGCCTACCATAACTGGAAAAAGGCAAGAAAAACCACTCCGGGCAACAATATTGCCCGAACCATCAAACTTATTATTGCAGTAACGACTCTGCTTGTATTATGGAATCTCCCTACGACTGCTTTCGGACTGGAAGGTCTAACAATCATCGAGCAGAGAGTCATAGCCATTTTCGCATACGCTACACTGATGTGGGTATTTGAGGCTGTTCCTGCCTGGACCACATCAATGAGCGTAGTAGTAATGCTCCTTTTTGCGGCTTCCGACAGCAGTCTGTGGTTCTTCGAAAACAGGTGGGATCCTGAAGTTCTTGGAACAGCAATAAGCTATAAATCAATCCTGCACTGCTTTGCAGACCCTATCATCATGCTGTTCATCGGAGGATTCATCCTCGCGATTGCAGCAACAAAGAGCGGTCTTGATGCAGTACTTGCCAAGTCAATGCTTAAACCTTTCGGAACCCAGTCAAAGTTTGTGCTGCTCGGTTTCATTATGGTTACAGGTATTTTCTCAATGTTCCTCAGCAACACTGCAACAGCAGCCATGATGCTCACATTCCTCACCCCGGTGCTCAAGGCGCTTCCTGCAGACGGCAAAGGAAAGGTAGCACTTGCACTTTCGATTCCTATTGCAGCCAATGTAGGAGGAATGGCTACTCCTATCGGAACACCTCCGAATGCCATCGTGCTGAAGTATCTCAACGACCCTGAGGGTCTTAACCTTAACATCGGATTCGGCGAATGGATGAGTTTCATGCTTCCGTTCACAATAATAGTACTCCTTATCGCATGGGTACTTCTCCTCAAACTTTTCCCATTCAAACAGAAGACTATCCATCTTGAAATAGAAGGAGAAGTGAAGAAAGACTGGAGATCTGTCCTTGTTTACATCACATTTGCAGTTACTGTTCTTCTTTGGATTTGCGACAAATATACAGGAGTCAACTCAAACGTAGTGGCAATGCTTCCTGTGGGAGTATTCTGTATCACAGGCATCATAACAAAGCGTGATCTGGAAGAGATCAACTGGAGCGTTCTCTGGATGGTAGCCGGAGGTTTTGCTCTCGGAGTGGCCCTTCAGGAAACTGGTCTTGCAAAGCATATGATTTCATCTATTCCATTCAACCAGTGGCCGCCACTTGTAATGATAATAGGTTCAGGACTCATCTGCTACGCAATGGCAAACTTCATATCGCACACTGCGACAGCAGCCCTTCTGGTTCCAATTCTTGCGATTGTAGGTATCAGCATGAAAGACATTCTTATGCCGCTCGGAGGCGTAGAAACCCTGCTTATCGGTGTTGCTATCGGCTCTTCACTTGCAATGATTCTTCCTATCAGTACGCCGCCTAATGCCCTTGCCCACGCAACCGGTATGGTAGAGCAGAAAGATATGGTAAAGACCGGTATCGTTATGGGTGCACTCGGACTCCTGCTCGGTTATACTATGCTCTACTTCCTCGGAAGCAACGGCCTGGTATAGCAGCAGACATATCATACGAATAGAAATGCCCTCAAAGCTACAAGGCTTTGAGGGCATTTCTATTCGTATCAAATTTAAAGATTTCTTCCGGCGGCAAATTTGCCATTTCAGAGCCGCACAGACCGATAATACAGACTGGTAAGAAAAAACTTGTATTAAGTTTATTTCCGGGATGAAATGGTATGTCTTTAAGTCATCCCGGATTTGCGAATGGTCTGCTTATTCACTTCCCAGCAGTGAGGAAAGCTCCTCTCTGACACGGGAAATATCGTCAAAGCGGACAGATTTCATACCCACGGTTCTTGCACCATCAACATTTGCCGCATTGTCATCCAGAAACACGCATTCGTCAGCCTTGAGACCATAGCGACTGAGAAGGACTTCATAAATCCTCGGATCGGGCTTGAGAAGCTTCTCATCACCGGAAACCACGATACCTTCAAAAAGACTGAAAAAATCATATCTTCCGAAAGCAAAACCTATGGTTTCCGATGACCAGTTGGTCAGACCGTAAATGCCGTATCCCTTGGCCTTAAGCTCCTTCAACAATTCCACACCTTCCGGTATATCGCTATGCGGAAATTCCGCCTGAAGCAAAGCTACCCCTTCTTTAAAAGGCCGTCCCTTGTCCTGCTCCGCATTCCAGTCAAGAGTGCAGATATTGCCAAGGAAATATTCCATACGGGTATCATCCTTGAAATAATCCCTGTACAGATATCTCGGATTCCAGTCAAGAAGGACACCTCCGAAATCAAATACGATGTTTTTAACCATACTTACTAATGCTCTACTGGTTCGCAGAAAGTTTTATTCCGTTCAAATCAAGAAGAGTAAACTGATAGTTGGCATCAGCCTCGGTACCCTTCTTATTATAATAAGTAAGAATACCGGTAACATCTATCGCCATTCCTGAAAGAATCTCCTTGTCAATTTTAGTATCTGCAAATCGTGCAAATCCGCTTGTCCTGATCTGAAGGTCAAGCCCGTCCTTGTCAAAATAATGGCTTATGGTATAAGCCGACGGTGACACAAACTTGCTTTTGTCAACATCCGGAAAACCATTGAAATTAAAATTAGGATCATCCAGTTTGGCCTGAAAAGCCTTCTCTGAGACAGCCCAGGTATCAAACCCGTAATTACCGTACTTGGAATTCTCGTCAAGGAAAACACAGTTATTTGCATAGTCTTTCCTGTCTCCGTCCGGATCATAATACAGCATTACGAAAATCTGGCCCTTGTATTTAAGATTCTTTATTGTAACATACGTTCCGAAATAGTCCGGATTCTTTATATCATCCTTTTCAAGGACTTTGGGAGCTACCGGCTCATCAAACTCACCCCGGAAAACATGGGTATCTATAATATACTGTGCATCAATATATGAAGACTCATATTCAGGATCATTTGACTTGTAACCCAGACCTACCATACCGGCATACTTGCCGAGAGTAAGCCCGTTACAGTCGATATAAACCCACTGTCCGAGCTTATAGTCGTTGTAAAGATTCCTTGAACCTATCTTGAACTCCATTCCGCCGGTAGCATCCTGGATATACATAGTCCTGTAAAGGTTGCCTGACTGGTCTGAAGAAACTACCTGTGCCTTGATTATACAGTTTCCTTCAATGGTGACAGGCTTGCTCTCGTACATAGCCTTCACATCCTTTATGGTCTTGAAGTGCGCAGTATTGAAATCTGCATCAGTATATACCCTGTACGGATCCGGATTGTCATAGTTGACAGGAGGGAACTCCTCACAGGAAACCATTGCCAGAGATGCTGCCGCACATCCGGCAAGAATCATAATATATTTGCTAATTTTTTTCATCATTAGAACCTGAAATAAAGATTCAACATATAGTTCACTCCGCTCATGTAGAAATACTTGGAGTCAAACCTGTAAAACCTCTCACCGCTCTTGCTGTCGATAAGGCGGGTCTGCTCGTAACCTCCTGTCTTCACGCCCCTGTTGTTCAGGATATTCCTAACCTCAAGAGAAAATCCGATATTGTACTTTCTGTTGATATACCATGATTTTCCGACACTTGCATTAAGAAGAAATACAGGATCGAATTTTTCCTGAGAAGCCATATACTCGATTTCAGAAGGAGTCACAGTCTTGTCAGGACCGGCTGTAGCCATATCTGTCCTGTAAAGAGGGTTCATATCCAGGTAACTGTTACCGAAATAGTTGACATTCAAGTCAGCGAACCAATAGTTGTGGAAGAAATCAAGACCGAGACTTGCAGCAAGCTGCGGAGTGCTCGGAACAAAGTGCTTCTGGTTTTTCTCCACGATGTAATCTCCGTTCTCGTCCTTCATATAAGAAGTGACACCGTTTACTGTCTCTTTCTTAAATACAGGATGCGATGCCCAGTATGGAATAGGCTCATTCTCAAATACTACTGTAGCGCTGTTATCCACAGTCTGGGTCATACGCGGAGTAGAAGTATAGACATACTGACCGTAACTTACAACACCCTGCACTGCAAGCCACTTTACTACAGGTATCTTGAAACCGACCTCCAGACCTGCATGACGCTGGTCGATGCCGCTCATGGCAAAGTTGGTAAATGAGTTCTGCGAGTCATCATAGAAACTCATAAGGTCTGTCTGGTCGTTGATCTTGGTATAGAAACCTGTGACCCTCACGTCATAACCGTTCTTGCTGAACTGGTAATTGAGGTCTGCAGAGAAAGTCTTGCTTACCTTCAGGTCAGCAACCATGGTATTTCTGGTTCTCGGTGAGACAAATGCCTGTGCAAATGTAGGAGCATCAGTCATATAGCCTAAATTGGCATAAACCCTGTGACCGCCGGGAATGAAATAGGAAGCCCCTATCTTGGCCTTGTATTCAAAGAAATCCGCAACTTCAGACTTACCTTTGGACGTAATCACATTACCATAACTGTCATAGCTTGTAATGACTTTATTGTCATAGACAATTTCATTTCCGTTGTCATCAAGACCTGCAAACAAGCCCTTGCGCACAAGTCCCTCTCTCCAGAAAGCAGAATAACCTCCTTCAAGAGCAACATAGCCTTTAAAGTTTCCTGTCTCGAAGTTTCCTGTGAGCCAGAGGTTTGCATTCCTTACATGAGCATAATAGTCATAGCCGTACTTGTCACCCTGCCCGATTCTCTGTGCGGAACCGTTCTTGAGGAAATAATCCAGGTCATTCTGAATCATTGTCGGGCTTGAAGCAAAATCCCTCTCAGCAAACTGGTCAATATTCACATAATAGTCGCCACCGAGAAGATCATCCATCTTCTTATAGTATTCAGTACGGTTCCATTTGAGATTCAAACCGCCGTTAAGAGTAAACCAGTCACGTGCTCTCCATTTGACAGTACCTGCAAGATTTACATCATTCTGATCCACACGACGCTCCTCAACAGCGTATTTTGACCTTTTAGAGCCGTCAGCCCCGACATTGTTATAGTTCACGTTATAAAGACGGTCCCAGTTTATACGGCGCGTGCTGCCCAAATCATACTGCCATGCTTCCCTGGCCCAGGCAGCCTTTTCCAGGTCAACACGGTCATAGTCGGAATTGTCCATATAGAAATAGCTCGGAAGATTACGGTAATAATCCGGTCTCGGGTCCGGAGCATCATACCAGTCAAGCGCAGTATATCCGTTCTTTCCGGTACGGTAAAGAAGGGTCGCAGTAGCCTCAAGCCTGTCACTTGGTGTGGCAGTATATTTCAGGAACATCACCGGCTCGTGAGTCTTGCGCACACGCGAGTTCCTCATCTTGCCTGCCTGGTAACCCCAGTTGGAATTGTACATATTGTCTCCGGTAAGGTCATAAACCTCCTGTGTGGAAGCATTCTGCGCACCCCTCTGCCCCGGTGTAGCGAAAATCACAAGTCCTAAACGGTGAACATCGTTGAACTTCTTCTCGACTCCTGCATAATATGCAAACGAACGGTAATATACTCCATCCACCCAGTCATTTCCACCAAGACGGGCAGAAACATTGAAAGCATAAGACCAGCCGTTGTCAGACTCACCCGAAGCATATGAAGCCATAAGTCTGAGACGATAAAGCGCACTGTTGGTCAACGCACTGAAACGAAATCCCTTACGCACATGAGACGGAGTGGCGAGAAGATTTGTCACACCGTTGACTCCACCGACACCGACATCTGAAGGGTCAAGTCCAAGTGTGCTTTCCTTTCCTCTCATAGCCTCATTCAGACCACTCCACAAAGACCACGGAGAATAGCCCGTGATAGCATCATTCATCTTCACACCGCTAAGATAAACATCCTGGCTTTCACTGTTGTAGCCTCTGTTCTTGAACCTTACGGCACTGAAGTCATAGCTGGCAATGCTGGTGAAAATATCATTTCCGTAGATGATAGAGGGAGAATTCTCATACCCGGAATCATCCATATCGAAATCTGCGAAATTGGACTCATCGATATCTGCAACTACAGACGAAGGGACAATCGAAACCATAACCAGATCCTTTACAAATCCCTCTATCGAAACATTGACCTGAGATACCATAAACCCTGGTGCAGAAATCTTAAGCATATAATGTCCGTCAGACAGACCCTCGTATGAGAATGTACCGTCTGATGAAGTATATCTTGCACCTATAAGATCCACACCGCTGTAAACCAGGACTTCGGCATTTGCCACAGGCACCCTTCCGGCACGGCTTACTACAGTACCTTTCACTCCTCCCGGAGCTTCTGCCGCCGACATTTCATGATTTACGGCCACATTCACATTACGGCTTGCCGCCATGGTTTCTGTCTGTTCCGGCCTCTGTCTGACCTGACCGGGAGTGTTCTTATCGGTACCGCCATCTTTGGACTGCGCTGCCACAGGCAGAGTCAGAGCCATAAAGGCAAATACCGGCAATAGTTTTTTAAACATAATAAAAACAATGGTTTAAATTTATTTACCTACTACGATATAAGTCGGGAAGTGGTCGCTGTAACCTCCGATGAAAGCACCGTTTGAGAATGTCCTGAAAGGATAACCCTTGTACTGGCCTTTCTGGGTAATCATAAACGGTTTCTTATATACTACACCGTAATTTTTCTTCTTTCCTATCTGTCTGATTTTCAAGCCTCCGTCCGGAGCATTGAGGAGAGTCTCATTCACCATTATGATATCATAGATACTCCACTCTCCCCTGTAAGCAAGAGAGCCGTAGCCGTTTTTCAGCATAGAAAGAAACGGAGAGAAGAAATCCTCAGGACCGACCTCGGAAGGATGTTCTTTTCCATGAAGATAATGAGCCATACTGATATCCGTAGGATTGTCATTCATATCACCCATCACCATCACCTTGATGCCCGGATACTTCTTCATCATCGACATAGCATGAGCGTACATTATCTCGGCACCGCGGCTGCGGAGGTCAGCACCCTTTCCGCCAATCCTTGACGGCAGGTGGGCTACATAAAACGCAAAGTGCTCACCGTCAATAGTTCCATGAACCATGAGAATATCCCTGGTCTTGAATCTTTCCTGCTGCTCCTTGTTCATAGTGAACTCTATATCACTGTTGAAATCAAAAGGAATGGACTCGCTGTCAATATAAGTGAACTGGTCCGGACGGTAAAGGAAACCGACGTCAACTCCACGTCTGTCAGGTCCTTCGTAATGCACTATCTGATAGTTTGCCTCAGCTATTTCAGGCTGGCTTACCAGGTCTTCAAGCACAAACCTGTTCTCGATTTCGCACACTCCGAGGACAGTGTGAAACACGCCGTTTGACTCCTTCATAGACCTTATGACAGTAGCCATATTATGAAGTTTCTTGCGGTATTTGGCCTCCGTCCACTTGTTTCCTCCATCAGGAAGAAACTCTGCATCGTTTTTGGCAGGGTCATCATATATGTCGAAGAGATTTTCAAGGTTGTAAAATCCCAGGACATAGTTGCGCTCCGCTCTATCAGTCTGGGCCGAAGCCGAGAACAAAACCAGCAGCATAAGGAGCGCTGCAAAAATTGTCTTTTTCATACCTAACATTGATTATTGGATAATATGTTACATCCACTGTGATGCAACAGGCTTTTCTGATTCTATCCTTAAAGCGTTGGCCTCTCCTACTTTTCCGGCAAGATTTGCAAAGAAGTTTATGCCTGTCTTTGCCTCCAGTTCAGCGATAGAGCATATCATGGAAGCATCCGGATTCTTACTGCTATATGACTTGTGTTCAAGATAATAGGCTGCCGCCGAATACCCTCCTATACCTGTAGTGGAGGCTTTGTTATATTTCAGAAGAGCCTTGAAATAAGCTGTCGGGACTGTCACCTCGCGTCCGTCGTTGTCATAAGCCACCTTTGTGCTGCCCTTTACTACACATCCGGTAACAACATAAAGAGTATCTGAACTTTTTGCGATTCCCCTGACACGACCTTCTATATCAGCCCATATGCTCTGGTTGAACCTACTGCCCAACTGCGGAGTCATATTGGTGAAATAGAATGTCTTGACATTTGCATTATATTCAAGCCTGTCAGCAGACGGAATCTGGTGCCCTCTGTCGTAGCCTCTTATTCCCTTATCATAACGCGGCTGCTCGTCTCTTGGCACCTTAGGGTCATAGCCCCACTCGTTAGTCCTGTCTCCTTTACCTATAAGACCGCTATTAAGAGGGTAAGCAACCCAATGAGCTACAAGGTTTTCCTTATCCCAGGCCATAGAGTAGTTCCTGACTTTGGCACCCTTTAAAGTCATATCGTGAGCAACAAAACGCAGCCCGTCAGCCTGGTTCATCTCTGGAAGTTCCATCCATCCGGGAAGTGCCACCGGAGTATCATTACCTCCTGAATTATCGCCACCTCCGCCGGTACCGCCATCTCCACCGGTACTGCCGTCTTTTCCGGTCTGAGTACAGGAGCATGAAGTCTCCCGCTTTCCTTCTTTAAGTACAATAGTGAGAGAACGCGGTTCGTCCTTATCATTTGCGCTGTAATTCAGAATTACATTGCTCTTGCTGCCTGAACCGGATTCCGTACTGAGAGAAGCCCAGTCCGACTGACTCCCGTCATAAGCTATCGAAAGAGTCCAGTCACCTGACGCAGCCACTGATACAAACTGGCTTCCAGATGAAGCCGGTACATTTTCAGTCCTGACCGACACCTGCAGCAGACTGTCCTGCCCTGCATCCTCACATGAAGACACGAAAATCAGGAGCAATGCAGTCAGCAATGCGGACGCACTATATTTTTTCAATGTGAAATGCATACCTTTTTAGAGAATCAATGAGGGTGACCAAAAATTTGGGCCACCCTCATCTGCCTTTCATCGAAAGACACAATTATAATTATTCGTAAATAACAGTCACCTTCTTGATTCTTACCTGTCCTGCTGCAGCCTGTGCCTCAAATTTAGCCACAGAACCAGTCCAAGATATAGTCTTTGCCGTTTTATCCGCCTTGGCTACAGAACCGTCTGCCAAAGTAAGATCCAAACACTTATCACCTGCAGTACATTCAAGCGTTACACTTTTAATAAGCTTGCCTCCTACAGGAGTAATAACAAGTTCACTGCTTTTATATACCCTAAAATGATCTTCAGATGGTGCCAACGCATTAGTTGTACTATTATACTTATAATAACCCACCTTCAAATCTGCTGTCTGAGCTGCAAATCCTGCACCGTATGTATCATCTGTATCAGCATTCCAAGTCAATTCTGTCTGGCCGATTGTCCACACGACTTCCTTTTCATTTCCTGCAAGAGCTCCGGACTGAGTAACTTTTACTGTATATTCTTTTGTAGCGACCTGTGCATTGGTGGTAGTTACCTTAATGTTTGCAACCACTGCCTCAGTCTTGGTGTTCTCCGGATAAGAAACTGTAATCTCGGCATTTCCGTTACCCTTGTCAGGGTTTACTGTAAATGAAGCATTGTCAGAAGAGACTGTCCACTCTACATTTGAAGAAACTGTGAACTTCACAGACCCTGCAGCAGCAGAAGCATTCAGAGCAGTCTCAGTAACACTGAAGAATGGCTCGCTGCTTCCTTCTACTTTTACAGGGAGAATACAGAAATAACCTCCATTGTTCACTCCTGCGAAATATCCTGTAATCACAAGTCTTGCCCCCTCTACCAACTGGTCGCTCAAATCAGTATATACTGGAGAACCCATAACACTGCCACCGAAATCAATATTGGTATAATTTCCGCTTTTAACAATAGTTCCGGTAACTTTAATATATTCTGCAGAAGCATTGCTATATGCATCTATCTGCTCAGCAGTCAGTTCCTTAGCTGAAACTTCCTTAGCCTTGATACTTTCTGAAATTTTCTCCACTACGGGCTCGGCCACCTGAGAAATGGCAGGATTTCCTTTTCCATAAGTAGCTTTCTTACCTGAAACTTTCACAACGTCCCCTACAGCTACTTCAGGAGCTTTTCCTGCAAAAACGAGAAGATTCTGATCCTGACCATCGTTAATGATGAAGCTCTGCTTGCTGACAGCTATCACCTGACCCTTCACCGTCACTGCAGCACCTACCTCAGCTGCTATAACGTCCTTGATTGCACCGTCTACCGGACCTGGCTCAGGAGTAACTCCGCCACCGCCAGGAAGCTCGACACCTGAAGTGAAATCTACTGCTGTACCTGCATTAGGCGACACTGCAAGTGAAAGGTCATCCACAGCATAGGTACTTCCTATAGTAGAAGTCATATAGATGTAAAGTGTTTCAGTGCCTGCAGGAACTGTAAATGTGCTTGAAGCAAGGTCCCATCTGCGGTTAGGATCAGTACCCTTGGCAAATGTATAAGCAAGCTCGACCCACTTGGTGCCATCGTTACTTACATAGACCTTGAACTCTTCGTGATTGAATACATTATTTTCCTTATCATCATAGTTGTTTCTCTCAGCACCGAAAGAAAGGGTATAATCCTTCTTTGAAGAGTCAAGTTTAAGATTCTTTAATATAAAATACGGTGTACCCGAACCGAACCAGAGATAGTTGCGGCCTGATCCTTCATAATCTGAATACTGGGAAGCAGAGTTTCCTGTACCTGTCCTTGCAGTCATCTTCTCTGCTGCGAAATCCCAAGCCTCGATACCGCTTCCTGTCTGGTTTTTCCAGCCTTCAAAAGAGTCAAGATAGGTATTCCAACCGCTATCCCCTTTTACGGCATCCTCTTTATCAAAGTTGTTGAAATACACATAAGAAGCTTCTACTGAGCCTCCCGGGCCGCTCTGAGATACTTTAAGTGTAGCTGAAACAAGGCCAGTCTTGAATTCCAATGAAACATTTCTGTCTGTACCCTCGTTCTTGAGTGCTGTCAAAGTAATGGTCTGAGCATCATTGGATGCTTTACCTGAAGTCTGAGACACGGAAAGCCATTCTGGAATGTCAGAAACGCTGGTAGAGGTCAGCGCCACGGTCTGTTCCCCCCCCTCTTGAGTGAATGTCACCGTTTCCGGATTAAGTTTTATGGAAGGGGCTCCCAAATCTTCCTCCTTATTGTCACAACTGGCAAGAAGAGCCAGCGATGCCAACGAACCTAAAAGCAGTTTTCCTAATTTCATAATATGATAATTTTGTGTGTAAATAAACGTTTATCTTGCAAAGATACCAAAATAGCTTACAAAAGCAAAGAAATAGACAGTAAACTGTTTGCATTCCGCATTTTAAGACACTGATTTAATACTTTTTGCAACTTTTCGCAACCTTTTTTTAACAATAAACGGATTAAACGTTTCAAAACACTTTTTGCCGTTTCGGAATAATTTGAACAAGTTACCGATATTAATGAAATTATTTAACAGAATAGCCAAACTCATCGGCTTGCATACATTTTATCCTATCAATTGTGCATTTTTACGCAAAGTGTTGTCAACTATATCTCACAAATATTCCGGATGAGCCAATAGCAAAAAAGAGGCTGCGTCAAAATAAATATTCTGACACAGCCTCTTGTATTACAGTCCCGTTCGCTCACAAAGTACATGATACCGATTGGGATACGAAGCTATTCCAATATATTCAGAATAATACATTCAGACTGGAAACCACTGATGTTTTCCAGTCTGAATGATAGAGTAACTCTATTTTCAAATTACAGATTATATGTTCAGACACATACTTTGGACTCTGCAATAAGATGTTCCAGCTAAAAAATCTACCCCTCAGCCAGACCCTTGATCTGTTCCTCTGTCGGACCGGCCGCATTCACAACCTGTTCTACTGAAAGTCCTGTCAATGAAGAAATCTGCTCTACTGACATAGCGGCCTTCAGCATATTTCGTGCAATCTCAATCCTTTCTTCCATACGCCCTTCAGCCAGACCTTCCTCACGACCTTTTGCTTCACCCTGCTTCTTAGCAAAGTCTATCGTATTTTCGTAATCGTAAATCATCTTCTGCGAATTTTGATAATCATAATATTCATCGGACGTGAAGTTACATAATTCCGCCATTTCAAACAAACGGTCGAACTCCTTTTCGTCAAAAACCTTAGGCCGCTCACGAAGATGAGACATATTCTTGAACAGATACATCCATTTGTCACAATAAGTTTCCAACTCATCCTCTTTTTTGTCAAATCTCGCCAGTTCAAGGAATATGAACTGCAGCTTGTCGTGAAGAGGTTCGCCGCTCTCATCTTCCCTGAGCCTGTATGATGAAAAATACCTGCTTTCATCCCATTTTGGAGAATGCGTCATCGGAAAATTCACTACCGCTATAAAACGCACCGGCTTCAGACAAAAGTTCCACCTGAATACGCCTTCATCGCTGTGCGTCTCCCTGAACTCTTCCTTGGCAAGAACCGCCTGATTCATAATCGGATAGCTCGCATAAAACAATACCCTGTCGCGGAAATACGCCTGCTGAGCAAGCTGCATCTCGATGATATATTCCTCTCCGGACTTTGTCCTTACGGCTATGTCGAATACAGCCCTCCTGTCATCCGCCGTAGGGCCCAAATGCTCGGTATTCTGGAAAGACACATCGTCAATATCTCCGTTTCCCACGATCCTGTTCAAAAATGTAATCAGGATGTCCTTGCACTCCTCGCTGCCGAAAACCCTCTTGAACATATAGTCGTTCGTCAGGTTCGCATATCCTCTTCTCTGTTTCAATTCGTTTACTGTCATAATTTACTATTTGTCATTAAAACAACTTCTTAATTGTTATAGCGACCAAGTTCAGCAGACTTATCCGTTTTTACGAAACGTAAGCGTTTAAGTTTGAAAACAGGCCTTTCAGATATGCAGGAGGCTCATTCAATCTTCATTTCCGTCTGAAACAAGCGGCTAAAATATTTTTGGATTACACGTAAAAAACCTGAATCTGATGCAGTTGTGAAAAACAAGCGTTTTTTTATGCCGCATTTTAACTTGAGATGATTCCACTACCGGTATCAATTCTATTCATAATGATAGCTTGGGTTCCTATGCCTGGATGTGGCAGTTTAGAAAGTTGAGTTCTCTCTCTATTATAATGCAAAACCGGCAAGTAAAATGAGATTGGTACGGGAACGAGGGTCCTACGGTACAAACCTGCCTGCAAAGCGCGTCTTGTACGGAATAGACCCTTCTGCGGTACGAAACGGTCTGTGAAAAGTATTCTGTACTGGAAAGGATACCTGCGCGAGGGTCGCGAAATATTGCAGAAAGTGATAAGCAGCAAACCTTACGGATGAGGCAATATCAAAAGAAAAGAGGCTGCGTCAAAATAAATATTCTGACACAGCCTCTTTATTTCGTTAACCTGACAATCCTTATTCCCAGGTTATTTCTATCTTGTCGACAAAGACCTCACTTGTATCATGTGTTCTAATACCCACATATTTGTAATCACCAGGAATCTCAAAAGTAGTCTCCGGCTGCCCCTTGTAAACAATCTGGCCTGTCTCTTGCTTCGGATTATAAGATGTATTGTAAAAATCATCCAAAGCAGTATATGGTTCATTGCTACAGTAGACAAGCAAAGTTCCAGACCTGGTAGCCGAACTCCAAGCAACTGTAATCTTCTTGACTTTTCCACCTGATGTCGAAGAATAAACTCCTAGTATATCAGTCACATTTTTCCTTTTGAAAGTCATTACACCACCAAAAGCAAGCAAGCGTCCGGAATATGAAGCGGCAAAGTCCGTTCCTTTAACATTATTGAAAGGATTACATGCAGAAGTAGCGCCCAATACTTTGGCTGTCAAAACATCAACCTTTGCCCCGCCTCCGGCCGGCTGGTTGATTTTCACTTCTTTTGACATATAAACAGGAGTATTCTGCGCTGTTACAGTAATGATAGCCGACACTGGTTCGGATGACTTGTTTTCGGGATAAGTAACTTTGATTTCAGCATTTCCTGTTCCCTCTACAGGATTGACCTTAAATGCATCATTATTACAGGAAATCTTCCAGTCAACATTTCCTGTTACATTAAATTTCAACTCTCCACCCTCTACAGCAGCTGCAATCTCCTGGGCAGACACTTCAAACTGAGGCTGGACTCCTTCCTGAGTAATTTTAACTTCATGTTTATTTGGAGTAACGTCCTCTGCAGTGGATACAGTAACTGTAGCTACACGCGGAAGCACTTTAATGTTTGCAGCATAACTCACAGTTACCTCTGCAGTACCTTCTCCACTTGCAGGGGCAACCCTGAAATCCTCGTTATCAGATGCTACAGTCCATGCTACGTTTGACCTGACTTCAAATTTAACAGAACCTGCTGCAGGAGTTGCCGCAAATGATTTTCCAGAAAGGTCAAAAGTCGCATCTGCAGATTTCTGTGTCACAGTAAGTGTCTTTGATATCTTTTCTGAAGCAAATTTGAGAGTTGCTTTTCTTTCTGCCCTTTCATCATTGGTACCTACTTCCACAGAAACGAAAACAGACTCTTCAGATGCTGTACCTGAAGTAGGCTTTACCGTAATCCAGGAAGGAATATCGCTGACAGTCCAGTCCACATTTGATGTAATCTTGATTCTCTGCTCTCCGAGCACATTCTCAAAAGACAAAGTTTCAGGATTCAGTGTCATTGAAGGAGCTACTTCAGGCGTATTATCCTTATTGTTACATCCTGCCAGAAGAGCCAGAGATGCCAATGAACAAAAAAATAGTTTTCCAAATTTCATAATCTTATAGTTTAAAATAATAAATATGAGTCAAGTAAGTAGGCAGACACAAATTTACCAAATTTGCTTACAAATGCAACCGCTTTCAGATAATATTTCAGATTAAGCAAAGATTTATTCTACCGGCATTTTCAAAGACCGATAGAAGCAACTATATTTGCATACATAAAATTGGAAGCTGTTTAAGATGCTGTTTAAATTTTTGCCATTATGAACAAACACTCTTTTAAAGACTGGATGACAGCTGTGCGCCCATGGTCTTTTCCCGCATCTGCGATGCCTGTAATAGTAACTATATCATACATTTTCTGGAAAACAGGGACATCAGGAGGCGGCATTTTCAATGAATTGGATTGGGCTTTCGGCGGATGGGCTTTGATAAACATCATAATATTCCATGCTGCAGGAAATACATGGAGTGACTACTTTGACTTCAAGAAAAAAGTCGATACTAAAGAAACATCTGGGGCAAAGACATTGACTGACGGCTTGTTTTCTCCGAAAGAAATAAAATATCTGTCCATCACACTGCTTATATTGGCACTTGCCAGTGGGGTTGTACTTCTTTTCGTAACTGGAATGCCTTTGCTCTGGATAGGACTCGGGGGACTTGCCTGCACTCTTCTGTATCCATACCTTAAATATAATGCTCTCGGAGATTTGGTTATAATTGCAGCCTACGCCATACTGCCTACTTTGGGAACCGCCTATGTAGTAACAGGCAGAATTATGCCTGAAGTTTTGTGGATTGCCGTTCCTGTAGGACTGATTACCGATGCCATTCTACATTCAAACAATACAAGAGACATATATACCGATAAGAAAGCCAAAATAAGAACAATGGCTATGAAAATGGGAATGAGAGCCTCAAAGATATTTTATTATCTTGAAATCCTCATACCGTTTGCGTGGATAGCAGGATGCATTCTTACAGACAGACTTCCCGTATGGAATATACTTGTGGTTTTAGCCATTGTTCCTGCTGTGACAAATGTCAGGACAATGTATAAGGCAAAAGAAGAGGATATTTCAGCAATTAATTCATTGGACGAAATGACAGCCAAACTCCAGCTGCTTTTCTCTCTGCTCTTTTCTATATCCTTTATGCTTGCCTACTACTTCTAAGACATGAAAACTGAAATTAGAAAAATATACATTGCCATTTCAGCGGCAGTCATACTGTGGTTCCTGATGTTTTCTCCATGGACTGCCCCGTATTTTAACTTCTGGATAATGATGTCATTATCCGCTGTAATCCTTTCCGGACTTGCCACTTGGTTCTTTCCCGGAATATGGAAGACAGTGATTCCAGGCTGGAAAGACATAGCCCTCGGCATCACAATATCTGTGATGCTATGGGGCGTTTTCTGGATAGGAGACAAAATCTCATCAATGATTTTCGGATTTGCCAGAACTCAGGTTGATCTCATTTACGGCATCAAGGACGGGACTTCATTCTGGGTACTTTCTGCTCTGTTGCTTTTTCTTATAGGTCCTGCAGAAGAAATTTTCTGGCGCGGATATGTCCAGAAATCAATCTCCGGACATATAGGAGCTGACAAGGCCCTAATCCTTACTACCGTCATATACACTCTTGTGCATCTTCCCTCACTTAACTTCATGCTTATAATGGCTGCATTCACTGCCGGTGCCGTATGGGGCATACTATACAGAATCTGTCCTGAACGGCTTCCTGCAATAGTTATTTCTCATGCACTGTGGGATGCCGCTGTATTCGTGTGGTTTCCGATATGATGTCTTGGAACTATTATAAATTATACATACATTTGTAGATGCACCGTCCGCCGGAACATATTGTTCCAGGACATGTAAAACCGAATGATATGAAACATCTTTTACCTGAATTGCCATACGCAAAAAATGCATTGGCACCGATTATGAGTGAGGAGACGCTGGAATACCATTACGGAAAGCATCTCCAGACTTATATTGACAATCTGAACAAGATGATTGAAGGGTCTCCATATGAAGAGATGCCCTTGGATGAAATTGTGGTAAAATCTACAGGAGGCATTTTCAACAACGCAGCACAGACATGGAACCACACTTTCTTTTTCGGAACTCTTACTCCGGATACTGTCCATGTTCCGGATGTACTGGAGAAGAAGATTAAAGAAACTTTCGGCACAATGGAAGCTTTCAAAGATGAGTTTTCCAAAGCTGCAGTCTCTCTGTTCGGGTCAGGATGGGTCTGGCTGGCTGCTGACAACGATGGCAGACTTGAAATAATCCAAGAATCAAATGCCGGCAATCCGTTGGTCCGAGGAATGAAGCCACTGCTTACGATAGATGTATGGGAGCACGCATATTATATCGACTACAGAAACAGAAGAGCAGCATTTATAGAAGGGTGGTGGAAGCTGGTTGACTGGCAGAAAGTGGCCGAAAGACTTTGATACCTGCTGTTTTATTTTAAAGTTGCGAAAGAAGTCATTTTGAAATTTGACTGGAAAATACTTTTTTTGCAGAAAATTAAATTTTATAAACTTAAATTGACAATACAATGAAACGTTATGTTTGTATCATCTGCGGATATGTTTATGATCCTGCAGTAGGTGACCCGGATAGCGGTATAGAGCCGGGAACTGCTTTTGAAGATCTTCCGGAAGATTGGGTTTGCCCTCTTTGCGGAGTAGGCAAGGATGACTTTAAAGTAGAAGAGTAAAAGAGTCTTATGACCAAGCGAAGCCGCCTCATTTTTCCGAGGCGGCTTCTTAGTTATACAGTCTGGAGCTATGTCAAAAATAAGGAGGCGTCAAAGGTGTCCTGACTACAGGTCTTTCTAACTGCTTTGTCCGTAAAAACCACCCTTTTCCCGGACAATCGTAGGCAAGCAGAATCATGACAAGACATTTACGCCCACATTACCGCAATGTTGTCTAAAAACGATTATTTCCCTTATGATTTATTCATAGAGAACTCGCACCCGCAATACAACTGATTATAAAATCCGTATTCCTTTATTATTTGCCCTCGGCGCTCCTGCAACCCTCCCTTACGCCAGTTCTGGTCCCACCAGACCACATCAGGATAAGCAGCCACAGCCTTTCTCCCTGCTTCATTTATCTGGTCCAGACTTTTCCAGCGGGAAGAAGCCAGTGTGGTAGTGATGATCTTGAGCCCATTTTCATGGGCAAACCGTGCTGCACGGGACAGGCGATACTCAAAACATTTGAGACAGCGGCAACCTCTTTCAGGCTCATTTTCCAAACCTCTGATTCCGGCTAACCATGCCTTATGGTCATAGTCATCATCTATGATTTCCAATCCGAGAGAACCGGCATATCTGGAACACTCATCTTTCCTTATGTTATACTCTTCAAGCGGATAGATATTCGGATTACAATAATATATGACAGGAGTAATTCCATTTTTCAGCATACACTCCACTATAGCCGATGAGCACGGAGCGCAGCAAGTATGCAACAGGATACGCGTCTCCCCCTCCGGCACTTCCAAGATAAACTTTTCCTTTTTCATGTTCTTTATGTTTACAGACTTCAAAATGACCGTAAGACACCGGAAATCCATCTGCAAAAGTAAGAAATATATGTTGGAAGATATTCATTTATTATGCTCCTTTGGCAAATTAACATACAAAATACCGCACTAAAAGCATCTGGCCTGTTTTTTGCAGCAGAAAACTTTTCACAATTACTTTTAAACATAAAATTTTAATAGTATGAAAAAAACACTATCAGTATTGTTTGCTGCGGCTTCAATGGCAATGTTTGCATCGTGCTGCGGGAATGCCGAACTGAACGGCAAATGGGAGATCGTCAACATCAACGGCAAAGAAGTAGAGGCTGTAGAGAATGATCCTTTTATCGAATTCAACGCTGAAGAGGGCCGCGTACACGGACACACAAGCTGCAACATAATGAACGGAAGCTTCAAGCAGGAAGGCAAAAAGCTTACTTTCAGCGACATGGCTACAACTATGATGGCTGGTCCTGATGCTCAGCTCGAAAGAGAAGTTCTGGACGCAATCAACGCTACTGCATCTGTAAAGAAAGAGGGTGATGACAAACTCCAGCTTCTTGACGCAGAAGGTAAAGTACTTATGATTCTCGACAAAGAGAACTAATCTTAAATACAACGGTTGCAAAAAGCGAAATTATCGTTATATTTGCAGCCGTTGATTTTTGGAGAGATGCTCGAGTGGCTTAAGAGGCACGCCTGGAAAGCGTGTAGGCGCCAAAAGTGCCACGGGGGTTCGAATCCCCCTCTCTCCGCAAACACCTGAAGCCCAGTGCGATAGCACCGGGCTTTTTTATTTCTCCGTTGGAAGCTTGCTTGCATAAGGAGAAAAATAAAAAACCGAAAAGGCCGGAAGGCCGTGGGCTTCTGAGTGTTTGCAAGGGCCTCCGCGGCAAGCGGCAGGGGAAAAGACTTGCAAAGCAAGGCTAATCCCCCTCTCTACGCAATCAACAGATACTATCTGAGGTTTACTTGGATCTTACCATTGACGCAAACTGCTTTCTCACAGACTCGGCAGTACTTCCCGAAGTCTGAGTCAAATCTGAAAAATTAACATCTCCTGTCCATTGACCTGAAATGGTATACCCTTTATCATCAGTAAAATTCATATTGAAGACATATTTATTACCAGACTTGGACACATTCATTGTACCTCCGGCAAGTGGAGCAAGTTTCTGAGTATTACCATCTTGATCCTGACTTGACGTATCTCCATACCAGCTATACAGAAGATCTCCGCCACCTCTTGGATAAAATCCAGGAATTATCTGACCGGACTTAAACTCAGAGTAATCACCGGAAATTGTATAAATCCCCTCCGAAATCTGCAAGCCTCCGTTTTTATCTGTGAAGAACTCCAATGAAATAGTATCACCCGGATCATCTCCCATAAAATATAGCAGCCATGAATCCAACCCTACATGCAGATAATCTCCCATATAATAAGCCATAGCCTTTGTGCTCTCTGGAAAATCAAGCTGATAATCAGAAGTCAGAACACTTGACAGATACTCTCTGCTCGAATTGTCACATTTATTCTGCAAATCCACTCCGCCACTGTAAGAACCTTTTATTTCAACCCCGTCTTCTGTTACAAAATTAAATTCAAATGTATAAGAAGACCCTGAGCCTGAAACCTTCATTGTACCTCCTGTAATCACACCTAATGTATTGCGTCCAGTCTTGGAATCAATATGCTTTAAGATAGTGCCCAACTCAACTGTTGTACCATAGAAATCAGTCACTTCTCCCTTTGTGAATGTCCTAGGGACACGATGCTGATGATTAGTTCCGTAAGATACGGTATATGTTCCGTTTTCTATAGGAACCGTGCTGACAGATGTATCCTCCAGCTTCTGTGTAAAGACATACATCATCTGAAGTTTGTAACCATCTACCAGATTACCTGATGCATTACGTTCTCCTGCATAGAACTCCAACAACATATCATCGCTGAACGGATAGAACCAGTTTCCGTAATAACGGCCACTTGCCGCAGTAAATATCACATTCTGAGGCTCTTCAAAACGGCCGGCTGCAGTAGCCCCTTGTACGAACTGTATAGGTCCGCTGTATTTTACCTTAATTTCTTCCCCTCCTTCAAGAAGTACCAAATCGACATCTAGTGAATACGTATTGCCATCACGGGCTACATTGACTGCACCTGAAATGAAAGGCATGTATTTAACACCTTCTGCTGTATCATCAACACGTTTGCACAGATAAGAAGAAGACGGGTCCCAAGTAAACGGAGTCTTGCTCCCGGCTTTATACTCTCCGTCAGGAAGGACCGCGTTGATAGGATCCGTATCCTTTACATTGAACAGTTCAAGACTCACATACATATCCCCAACATTAACAGGCTCCCAATTCTCATTTATATCAGAGTTTCCCAATGCAATGGAATAATTTCCTGCTCCTGCTGAATTTGCATCGCTATAGACAGCATCAAGCAAAATGACTTCACTGCCTAATGTTGTCATCTTGAGAGGTTCTGATGACAGGACATTCCCTTTTCCGGAAACTGCCGCAACTATCACAAACTCAGTAAAGGCCGGCAAATCATCAATAATTACTGTTGATTTACTTACTGCAGTATTGAGAGATGTACCTGTTGCAAGGATATCTTCAGCGGAGGGAACAGACTCATCAGCGGTTCCATACCACCAGGCACACTTTTCAGCATTCGTATGGTTCACTACAAATGTAAGGGTACTTTCAGTAGCCTCTACCTGCTCAAGGGTTACAGTCATCTCACTTCCTGCCGTATCTGTATCTTTATTACAAGATGATAGTGACAATATTGCCAACGAAGTCAAAACAGTTGACAAAAACACTGTCGAAAAAAATCTTTTCATTGTTTAGTGAATTAATTATACTTAAGTATTATAATAATCTACAGCTTTTTAGAAGCTGCTGTATTTTCTTCAAGATTCCTTATTGCATATCTCCTATCTTACCTTCAAAAGTACCTTTGAAGATACGGTCATCATCACGGCCTGTCAAATTCATATCAAATTTATAAGTATCGCCGTTTTTGGTCACTATGACCTTGCCAGCCTTGAAATAATTTGAACCTTTGTTCTGAATATCAAGAGAAGAATTTATACCTATGGTTCCCGGAGCGTTCGTATCTGCATATGTGTAAGTTCCTTCAGGAAGGATTCCAGATCCTGCCTCTGCATAGAAATGAAGAGACATTTCATGAGTCCAGGAATCGTCATTCATCTTCACAATAAAATAGCCTTCATTAGGTTTTGAATTAAAATGAAACTTGGCAGCATTCATCACAAAGTTATAAACATTCTCAGGCTCTGAAGGTTCAGACGGCATATCCTTAATCTCTCCCGTGAAAGTGATTTTCAACAATGTGGATTCAATCTTGGATGTCAGATTCATACTGACAGCATATACATTGTCCTCCTTTGAAACCTCTATGGTTCCGGCACTTAAATCGTGTCTTGCGGTAACAGAAGACTGATAAAGTTCAACATAACTTTTTGAGCCAATAGAACCGTCCTCAACGGAATATGTACCGGCAGGCAAAGCTGCAGATCCGGCAACTGCATAAAAATCAATGGCCATATCAAAACTCCAGTTCGCATCGTTGAATTTTACATAGAACTGTCCCTTTTCCTGGTCACTGTTGAACAGTATAGCAGATGTTGCCACTAGTTCAATGATTTTCTGCTCCTCATCCTCCATTCCTTTTATCTTTCCTTCAAAAGCTACCTTGTAAAGACGATTGTCATCACGTCCGATAAGACTGGTCTCAACCTTATAATTGCCACCTGACTTAGTCACTGTCACCGTTCCTGACTTGAAATAGTTGGAACCTTTGTTCTTAATATCAAGACAGCTTCCCATACCGATTGTTCCAGGTGTTTTTGAATCACTCACAGTATATACTCCATCAGGAAGGATTCCTGATCCGGCTGCCGCGTAGAACTGCAGAGACATTTCGTGAGTCCAGGCTTCATTATTCATCTTAACAAGAAAATAGCCGTTCTCTGGTTCCGAATTAGGATGAAGACTGGCTGCACTCATCGTAACATCAACTGTTTCAGATGGTTCAACCGGCATATTCTTTATCTCTCCCTCATAATGACTCTTATAGATCTTGCCATCTTCAGCTGCTACAAGATTTATATCCAAGACATATTTCTGACCATCCTTTTTAACCTCAACTGTGCCATCCTTAAACATAACTACAGTAGTGCTTGTAGCACCTACTGGTTTGATATTCAAAAATGTATATCCATCATTCAGGGTATTCGGTTCTTCTCCATTTCCTATTGTATATGTTCCTGCAGGTAAAGCGGCTGCATCTTCAGCAGCAAAGAAATCAAGTTTGAGATCATGTTCTCCTTTGGCGTCCTTCATCACTATATAGAACTCGCCAGGATCCGCATACTGGTTATCACACACTACATCCGAGAAAGTCATTTCATACGGTGTGTCAGGATCAGGTTCAGGGCCAGCCGTATCTTCGAGAGTTGTCATATCAAGTTTCGCGGAAACAACTGTACCATCCCGGCCGGAAACTGCTACAATAATTGTATATCTGGTAGAAGGTTCGAGTTCCGGTACAGTAATGGTTGATACCGTCTCAGCTGGTGCTTCTGTTCCATTTGAGATAATATGATTTGCCTGAGGAAGCTCATTGCCATCTATAACATAACCCCAGGCACATTTCACGGCATTGACAGGTTCGACTGTAAAAGTCAAGGATGTAGGGGTCGCTTCCCCTTTACTTAAAGTCACTTCAGGCAGTTTTACCTCTTCGGCAGCCTCTTTACATGACACGACTGTCAACGACATAGCCACGCATGTCGCAAATAAGGATAATAGTCTGATTTTCTTCATTTTAAAAGTGGGTTTAAGTTATCAGCCTTAATAAATAAATCTGTATAAAACAAATATTTCTGTCACAAGGTAAGAAAAAAAACAACAGATACTACAGTACTTACAAAAAAATATTACTATCTTTTTTTGCAGTTCTCTTGTTACTAACAGCTTGCACTTGAAAATAATTTTATCTACATTTACGCTTTAGCACTTAAGATTTTATTCAAAAGCCACTTTATTATATTAATATTGTTATGAGAAAATTACATTTGCTCTATTTGATTACAGTCACATTATCCGGACTGGGCTTTTCTCTTGCATCCTGTACTAAAGAAGATAAAACAGCACCCGCAGTTACTGTAACAATGGGTGACGCTACGGATCACAGCATCTCTTTTACAGTAACTCCAGACAATGCGACCGAATGTGCCTGGATATGCATTGAATCAGGAAATCCAATACCATCAGCAGAAAGCATATTGGCCGGAGGTAAAAAAATAAACGCAGACACGCCATCTACTGTAACGGCAGGCGGTCTGGAATCTCAAACAACATATAGTATAATAGCTGCTGTTTCAGGCAAAGGAGGCACTGCCATATCCATTCCGGTAGAAATGTCCACACAAAAGCAACGCAGCCACACTCTTATAGTGTATATGATGGGCAACAACGGCCTTGAAAAATTCATGGACAATAACCTTAACAAAATAATGGGAGTGGCTGACCGGATACCGGAAAATGGAAGGATTGCAGTGTTTTATGACCGTGGAAACTATACGCGGCTGACAGAACTTGTAAAAGCTGAAGACGGGCGCATAATACAGGATGTTATCCAAGAATTTGCACCTGACAATACTTCATCTGTAGATCCTGATTTCATGACTGGAATCATCAATATTATAAAAGAGAAGATGCCGGCTGAAACATATGGGCTGATAATGTCATCTCATGGAGGAGGATGGGTTCCATCTGATACATATGACCGATATCTGCTTGCTGAAACTGAAACCAATAGTCTCAAGCGCACTACACGCTTTTTCGGCCAGGATGATATGGACTGCATGGAAATTCCCGACCTGTCGAAGGCGCTGGCTGGCATCCGTTACGAGTACATTCTCTTCGATGCATGCTTTATGTCTTCTATAGAAGCCTTGTATGATATGAGAAAAAATACAAACTATATTATAGCCTCATCAGCGGAGGTTCTTGGCACAGGATTCCCCTATCAGGAAATAATACCGCTTCTGTTCCGCCCGGATCACGGATTGGAAGAATCATGTGAGGCCTTCATGAAACTGTACCGCAAATCATCAGGCACAATATCTCTGATTGACTGCAATGAACTGGACAACCTTGCAGCAAGGATGAAAGACATCAATGCTGTCTCAGGCTCTATATCAGATATTTCCCAAATACAGCATTACGACGGTTTCAAAACTCACCTGTTTTTCGATCTTGAGCAATATGCTACAGCCTTGACTTCTGACAAGAACCTTACTGATGCTTTCCTCAATGCCCTTAAAGCAGCAGTCCCATATACTGATCATTCACCAACATTCTATTCCGAATGCGGAAAGCCTCAGACAATAGACCTTCCGGAAAGTTGCGGACTTACCTGCCACATAGCACAGGCAGCGGATCCTGAGATACATAAGGATTTTCTCAAAACTGACTGGGCAAAAGATACAGAAGCCAAATAATAAATACCATGGGCAAATATATATGGGGGCTGAACTCCAAAACGAGCCAGCCCCCATATATAAAATCAATGTTTGCATTTAATATTACTTAAGCGAAGCAGCATATCCTCCATTACGCACCATCTTCACTGTAATGACATCTCCCGAGCGTACTTCGCTCTCAGTTTTTACATAGTGCATCGCTTGGACATCAGCATTTATACCATCTTCAAACGCTGTCAGGGTGAAAGACTTCCCTTCTGGAAGAAAATCAAGTTTAATATCCAGAATTAGAGGCTCTTTCCTCTCGGAAGTCATTCCTCCTATGAACCAGCGGTCTCCTGCTCTTTTTGCAACTACTACATATTCTCCCAATTTAGCAGCAAGAACCTTTGTATCATCCCACATCACCGGAACAGATGATATGAACTTAGTACAATCATCATTGCGGTAATAAAGAACCGGACTATCAGCAAGCATCTGAATACCAGACTCGAAAATAACGAAATGAGCCATATTGAAAGCCCTTGTGCCGACTCCTGCAGAGTTGGGACGACTTGCAGAATACCTGTCAGGCTGCATACTGTTCATTGCACCAGGAGTAAATTCCATTGGACCTACAGCATTACGTATAAATGGAAGATATATACTGTTTGACGGCTGGCATCCACCCATCTGTTCAAGTCCTCTGACCCCTTCATATGAAAGCAGATTCGGATACATATATTCGAGTCCTGCCGGTTTGAAAGCTCCATGAAAGTTTACTATAATATGATGCTCGGCAGCAGCCTTGACAGTTCTTTCATAGAAATTTACCATCCACTGGTCACTCCTGTCCATAAAGTCTATTTTGACTCCTTTGACTCCCCACTCTTCAAACTTCGCAAAAAGTTCCGGATTTTCATCCACACAACGCCAAGTCAACCAAAGGATTACATCTACTCCCACTTTTTTCCCGTGCTCTATGATTTCAAACAAGTCGCAATCAGGGTTAGGAGTATAGGGATCCATATTGTCTTTTGCCCAACCCTCATCCATAACTATATACTTTACTCCATATTCGGCAGCAAAATCCATATAATATTTATAAGTCTCCACGTTGCATCCGGCTCTGAAATTTATTTCAGGTCCATATGGCACAGCTCCATTCCACCATTCCCAGCTGGCCTGTCCCGGTACAATCCACGAGGTGTCATCCAATTTGCTTGACTGTGCAAGACGACAGGTCATTGTTGTCTCGATAAGTCCTGCATCATCCTTTACAATCACAAAATATCTCCAAGGGAAAGTTCTGGTACCGGAAGTTTTGGCAATATACCGTTCACGAAGAAGTATATCATTGGATTTGTCACTCCGAGGCTCCTCCCGGGCAGGAACCTGGGGAAATACAGCCGCCATTCCATTTGCCTCGTTGCCTCTGAAGAAAGGAGCGGGATAGTCTTGGAGGTCAGATTCGCTCATAAGGATATTTACTCCTTCTGTAGTCTTTGCCAGTATTGGATAATGGGCCATCTTGTCATATGCCGTCCATTCAGATGCTTTCACAAAAGAATAACTTTCCTCATAAGATGTCCTGAATCTGTCAGACTGCTGGAGAATCAGTTTCGTGCCCTGGGGAAAGAAAACTTCGATATCCTCATCCCAGACTTTTATTTCATCCGTGAAAGATGTTTCAAACCGATAGGCCATACCATCATCATAAACTCTGAAGATGATTGAATAATTACCTTTCATCTTGAGGTTCAATTCATTGAATCTGTCGCGAATCTCAGCATACTTAAAGGTCAGGAACGGCTTCTTTATCTGGTCAACAGCTCGTCTTGACGCTTTCTGCAATTTTGGCTGCGAACCGAGAACGTTGCCTTCCACATTCATAGAAAGACGGCAATCATCCATCACAAGTTCATCTCCGCACCACACATCGTACGAAATACCTCCATCCATACTGACCTCAAGCTTTATATTTCCGTCAGGTGACACTACTGTTTGTGTCGTTTGTGCTTCCGCAGCTACTGCAACAGTAAATAAGGCTACTGCCGCCAATAAATTTTCAAGAAATTTCATTATATTAGAAGTTGTTTAAAAATTTTTCAAAAAGTCACAGAAAACATCAGAGCAGACCCTGTCCCTCAAGAATTTCAGCCATTCTGGCAGAACCGTTATCCGTATCTCCCACCTCTTCCCTCAGTCTCATAATCTCACGCTTCATCTGCCTGATTATACCGGAATATCTGCTGTCACCATAAGCATTGTGGTTTTCACCAGGATCCTCCAAAAGATCGTAAAACTCCCAAGATGGAGAAGATACATAATCCGAAGACCCGGTCATTCCAAGTCGGTCTCCATAAAGGAAAATAAGTTTATATCGGTCTGTTCTCACTCCGATATGTGCCGGTCTGATGTCGTGCTGTGTCCAATATCTGTAATATATGCTTTTTCTCCAGTCTTTTGGTGTATTTCCGGAGAGATTTTCCCTGAAACTGCGGCCCTGGCTGCCTTCAGGAGGATTTACTCCGGCAAAATCAGCCAATGTAGCAGCAAAATCCACGTTCAGAATCAGGTCATGGTTTCTTGCACCTGATGGCAATTCACGGGGATACCTGATTACAAAAGGCATACGGGCAGACTCCTCATAAAACATTCTCTTGTCATAAAAACCATGTTCTCCAAGGAAATATCCCTGGTCAGAAACATAGACGACCACCGTATTGTCAGCAATACCCATTTCATCGAGAGCTGTAAGAAGTTTGCCTATATTGTCATCAACTGTAGCCGCACATCTCAAATAATCACGTATAAGTTTCTGATATGCAGCGCTTCTTGCTGCAGCAGGCCCAAGACCCTCTGTACTGAATGGCAATTCGGGATACCGGCACCACCACTTGTCCGGATCCTCAGAAGCTACCATCCAGTTGTGAGCAATTGTTTCCAGCTTCTGACCGTCAAAAGTACGTCCGTTGGTTTCCGGCCCCCAGTCATAAAGATTTTCAGGTTCAGGGAATACTACCCCGTCATAAAGATGGCGCATTCTCTCCGGAAAATCGTAAGGCTCATGTGTGGCCTTGAAATGGCAACACATCATAAAAGGCTCATCTTCAGGCTGTTCTTTCATCCATTTTATAGCCTTCTCTGTCACAATATCTGTTGAAAAGCCATGAATCCTCTCACCGAAATTCCTTTCTTCACCAGGCCACGGATCCGTACTGTTCTTGAATGTTGGATCCCTGTATTCTCCCTGGTCATGGAAAACAGAATAATAGTCAAACCCCTGCGGCTCAGACTTCAGATGCCACTTTCCGACCAAAGCGGTATTGTATCCGCTTGCCTGAAGAACTTTGGCTATCGTCGGAATTTCTGTGCTAAGGGAATCATCCAGTGTATATACGCCGTTGGTATGGCTATAGCGTCCTGTCAGCATGGCTGCCCGGCTTGGAGTCGAGATTGAGTTGGTACAAAAACAGTTGTCAAGAACCACACCTTCAGATGCCAGCCTACGGATATTGTCATTCCGGACATATCTTTCCAAAATACCTCCATAAATTCCCCATGTCTGGGAAGTATGGTCATCACTCAGAATGAAAAGGATATTAGGCCGGTCCTGCTCCTGTGCCTTTGACTGCAGTGCCATACCGGGAAATACCATAATCCCGGCAGCAAGGGAAAAATATCTATATTTCATAATTCATAAGCTATAAATTCAGTATCAGTACAAGATGTTCCAAGCGGCATCATTGCATTTATCAGAGCCGCTTTACTATAACGGGGCAAGTCTGCAGGAGCGATGTCAGCCTCTTGGATAAGTCCGTCATCCAGAAGACGCTGCCGCATAGTTCCCCTGAGCAGAGGATTCCGCGGAGTGAACCACTGTTCACCATCATACAGGGCTATATTGCTGTAAGATGTATCTGTCAGCTGTCCTTGACGCACGATTATGATTTCGTCAGCACTTCCTGCCCGGGCTGCAAGCGCATTGAGCATGGTGCGGTCCGCATATTTAAGACTATAGTCGATATCGTCACAGTCAACAAGACGTAGAGTCCGCACTTTTTTAGGAGTATATGGGGACAGACTCTGTTCCAGCACTTTGCCGGCATTGTCATAAACAATTCTTGCCTTGAAGATCCCTTCAGCCATAGGAAGATTGCCGAGAAGTCCGGCAAGGGAGAGCCGGATGTTTCTTCCTCCTGTCAGCAGAAGCGACTCATCAACTCTTTTCTGGTGATACGGTAGAGCCAAGGCTCTTCCGTTTTCCACTCTTATTGTTTCAATAAATCGGCACATAGGCTTTCTGCATCACTTCTTCATACTCGCTCTTCCACCGGCTTTGGGCTGTGATTCCGCCTCCGGCTTTGAATACCAGGCCGTCTTTCTCCTGTTCTACATAGCGTATCATCACTGCGCTTTCCAGACTGCCGTCACAGCAAATGCCCATTACGCCGGTGTAGAAGCCACGGTCGTAGTCTTCCGCTTCCCTGATTATCTCCACTGTCCTGCGCTTCGGGGCTCCTGTGATGGAACCGGCAGGAAGTTGGGAAAAAATTATGTCACCTATACTGGTGCGGTAACCTTCAGGCAGTTTTCCTTCAATACGGGAACTTGTCTGGAGGATATCTCCTTTGTTGGTATGCAGGAGATCTATATAGCGGTAGCACGGCACATGCACTTCAGAGGCGACTCTGCTCAGATCATTTCTTATCAGATCGACTATGGTGGCATGCTCTGCCGCTTCCTTCGCATCATCCATCAACTTCCGGGCTGCATCCGGAAGCGAGGCATCTATCGTCCCTTTCATCGGATACCCGCTTATGATGCCGTTTCCGATGCGCACGAATATTTCAGGTGAAAAGCACACTAAGTGCGACCTGAACCAAAGTTTGTACATTGCTTTCGAACGCAGGTAAATATCCTTCAAGGAAAGATTGGTGCGCAAAGGGATACGGCAGGTGAGGTTTGCCAGGAAACTGTTGCCCGCCTGCTGATGCCTCTGGATGATATCTAATTTCCTCCTGTAGGTTTCTGCCGTTTCCGGAATAACCTCCCAGACCACTTTGTCCCTTACATCTCGTATCTGTGTATCAGACTTTAGCGCGTCCGGATGCCGCATTTCCCGACTCGGCTTTTTCCGACTTTCTGCTTCCACACCGTATCTTTCCAGCTCTGCCGAATCATTGCTCCACGAAGGGAAAGAATACAGCACATTATCCGGATTAATATCTTCCAAAAGACTCACATAACTGTGCTCCGCACTATAATCTATGACAAAGAGAAATGGCCGCTCCTGTGCACCCAGAGCATTGATTCGCGCTATCGCCTCCTCACGGTTATAGAAGTCCATCGCATCCTCCTTTATTTACGAAATTCGCTATAATGGTCTTACCGTCAGGGGTAAGAATTGATTCCGGGTGAAACTGCAGACCGTGGATATCGTATTCACTGTGCATAAGTGACATGATATAACCTTCAGGACTCCTGGATGTGACTTTAAGGCAAGAAGGAAACTCTTCATCAGCCACTACCCACGAATGATACCGTCCCACTGGAAACTCTCGTGGAAGTCCTTCGAAAATATAATCTTCCGCCTCTACTATGGCCGGAGTCTGTATGCCGTGGAATACGCGCTGAAGGTTCTGCAGATGTGCCCCGAATACCTCTGCAATAGCCTGCTCGCCCAGACAGATGCCTAACATAGGCTTTTTACCGGCATATAATGCTATGACTTCCTTCATCCTGCCTGCTTCTGAAGGCAGCCCGGGACCCGGGGAGAATACTATCTTGCCGTATTTTTCCAAACCGGCTGCATTAAACTTGTCATTCAGCAGAACATCCACCTCCACTCCGCACTCAAGTAGCATCTGCCTGAGATTGTATGTAAATGAATCGTAGTTGTCTATAATCACTATTCTCATAGCGCCATACCGGAATAACTTTCCACAAAAAAACATCCGGACAAACTTTTCAGGAACTCACCCCGTTTGCCCGGATGCAAATTTATGAAACTTATCCGATATTTATTCTTGATTTTTACCGGTAAACTCTATAACCGTTCCGCTTACGACAACAGTTTTCCTTGACCATATAAGGATGATTCTGTTATGTACATGAACATTGATATTGATCAAAGCCTGTGAACCAGTAAGATTTGCTTTTTCTGACAACTCACTTACAGCATTTGATATCAAAGCTTTTCTGCTCAATCCTCCTATACCGAAGATATAAGTGCTTTCCACAGTAGTATCCAATGTCTTGACT
>URDD01000019.1 GCA_900546395.1 uncultured Bacteroidales bacterium
AGATAACACTGTTATCTTTTTCAAAAAGTCACAGAAAACATCCTCAAAAATACCTCATAAAATTTATAATGACAAAATTTAAACAGCTTCTAAGCAAAACCTTTTGAATTTTTGTCATCATAAAGCGAATGAGATATTTCAATATTTGTATGCATTGAGTAACTTTGCACATTAAATGTAATATGAAATATGCCGAAAGCAAAAAGTAAAGTAGAAATCAAAAACAGAAGAGCCTCGTTTGACTATGAGTTTCTTGAGACATTCACAGCAGGAATAGTCCTTACCGGAACAGAAATAAAATCCATCCGTGCCGGTAAAGCGTCTCTTGTTGATGCATTCTGCTATTTCAACAATAATGAACTATACGTCAAGAACATGCATGTAGCAGAATACTTTTGGGGCAGCTGGGGCAACCACGATCCGAGAAGAGAAAGAAAACTTCTGCTTACATCAAAGGAACTGGGCAAGCTACGCCGTGCAGTCAAAGAAAAAGGACTCACAATAGTAGCAGTAAAACTGTATATTGCAGAAAACGGATATGCCAAACTCCTGATTGCACTTGCCCGCGGAAAAAAAGAATACGACAAGAGGCAGTCAATCAAAGAAAAAGACTTAAGACGAGAAATGGAGCGGATGTAAATATCGGCTCCATTTTTTCTCATGTCAACGCTCCCACTGGCTTTCATCCCATTCTGGAGATAGATATTCCCCGTCCTTGTCTATCAGAAATGACATATAAGTAATCGGTATTCCCTGCGCCAGATATTGAGACTCATAGAATGTCTGTACCTGGAACAATGCATCCACCGCATCCCTGCCGCACACTGATGCCAGACGGCTGGCGTACAACTGATTTCTATCTTCTCCGTAAATATCTGTTCCACAGGCCAATATCTTCAAATCATTTTGAACGGCAAGTGTCTTTGTATATTCATGCAGAAGACGGCTGTCCGTTTTCAGATGCACAATACCACCTGACTTCAGAAACTTTCTGTAACGGCTCAGGAACAATGGGCTTGTCAGTCTCTTCTTTTCCCTTTTAATCTGAGGGTCGGCAAATGTAATCCAAATCTCTGAAACTTCATTTTCTGCAAAAAGAGACTCGATAAATTCTATCCTTGTTCTCAAAAATGCAACGTTTGAAAGATTATGTTCATGGGCATATTTAGCTCCTTTCCAAAGCCTTGCACCTTTTATATCTACTCCAATATAATTACACGAAGGATTCCTAAGTGCAAGATCTACGGTATATTCACCCTTTCCACATCCAAGCTCCACGACTATCGGATTGGTATTGCCGAACATTACTTCACCCCAATGACCTTTCAAAGGATGGTCCACTCCTAAAACTTCTTCTGTCGAAGGCTGCACCAAACAGGAAAACGTCTCGTTCTCCTTGAATTTTCTAAGTTTATCTTTCCCCATTGCTCATAATTTCTTTGATATGCTTAATTCCAATACCTCTGAAACCTTTAAACTTATCCTCACCGATAACAGTAACAGACAATATCCACTCTCCATACCGGACCGGATAAAAACCAGACCGGTACAATGACTCATATTGCCTTGAGTAACTTGTTGATTTTACAAAAGAGTCTATCGGGATGCCGACCTCTTCAGAGTACCTGGCCCCAGATGGAGACAAAGCCTCTATCCTCAAAGGAATAAGTGATGGCATCTTCTCGAATTCCGGTTCAGATGCATCTATCAAAGCATAAACACATAATGTATTTGACCTGAGACTATCGCTCAGGTCAAGATTAAATCTATAGCTCCCGTCAGCATTCTTGTCAGACTGCTTTATGAAATTTTCCCGTATTGAAGGTTCGGAGCAGGAAAAATAAACGAAGAGTGACAAGATTGCAAACAATGCTCTGAATATATCAGCGACGCTCTTTCCCATCACGCTCTTTCTTTCCTCCCTTGAACTCTTTCCTCTCGCTATTCTGCCGGGAGTTTTTCTGTCCCGCTCCCTTCGTCTGAGACTTCTGTCTGGATTTTGACTTGTTCTTTTTCTTCTTTTTAGCCTCATCAAAGCGTGTTATACTCTCATCCCCCACTGCAGAAACAAATTCCGGCATCCTTACATCAGGTTCTGACTTTAACGATTCCGGTTTGACTCCGTTTCTGTTCATCTTTATGATTTCCCTCACTTCAAATGCCGGTACAGCATAAAGGTTTGCAAGCGAACCCTGGTCATAAGAGAAATACATCATCTCCCTGAGTATATCAGTTTTCATCAGATAAGCCAGACCATCTTCGAATTCAAGAGGTCCGTTAACCTTTGGGATACGGGACTGGGCATCAAGATATGATGCTGTCTCATAATTGAGGCAGCACTTTAATTTACCGCATTGTCCTGCAAGTTTCTGTGGATTCAGCGACAAGTCCTGGCAACGTGCCGCCACTGTAGAAATAGACTGGAAGGAGGAAATATAATTAGAACAGCATAATTCTCTGCCGCAAACTCCCAGACCGCCTATCAATCCTGCTTCCTGCCGTGCTCCTATCTGCTTCATTTCAATCCTTATACGGAACTCCTCGGCAAAAACCTTGATTAGCTGACGGAAATCAACTCTTCCATCAGCTATATAATAAAATATGGCTTTCGTTCCGTCTCCCTGAAACTCGACGTCACCTATTTTCATTTCAAGGCCAAGTTCTTCTGCTATCTGACGGGCACGTATCATGGTTTCATGCTCACGCGCTATGGCTTCCTGCCATTTTTCCAAATCAAAAGGCTTGGCTTTTCTGTAAATTCTCTTGAAGTCGTAAGAGGCAGGATCAAGCTTACGGCAAGACATTTGACGCATCACGACAGGCCCTTCAAGTGTCACGATTCCCAAATCGTGTCCATTTGCCGCCTCTACTATTACAATATCACCTGTCTTTACCGTCTGACCTGACTTGTTGACATAGATTCCTTTTCTTGTATTCTTGAATCTTACTTCAAAAAAATCCTTGCACTGTTCCTGATTTACTCCTTGAAGCCAGTCATAAACTTCAAGTTTACAACACCCCTGCCGGTACGAGCAATTGAGCGCCCCATCTCCGGTGCGCTCGACTGAACAACCACGTGAGCAATCAAACTTCTTGGTTTCATTATCTGTGTTCATAATTTCTTTTTTACTGAGGATATCAGAACCCGATAGGCACAATATTTCATCGCTGCGTTCCGTTTATGAACATTCTGTCTGCCAAATCACAAAAAACAATTTTTGCATTGACATTCCTGTCCAACAACATTGATGACTTGTCCAATACAGCAAGCATACGCTCGCAGAATGACTGCCCGAACCACCCTGACGCAGCAAACAGAAATTCCGATTCCTCTGGTTTCAAGCCTGCTACAGCACACATACTATGCTGTAGCATATAAATTTTCCGGATACAATCTCCGGCAAAAATACAAAATGCTTTTTGTTTTTCTTTGGATTTCATTGCAGATATCTGCTCCGAAACTTCAAGCGTATCTATAAGGTCGCCCTTATGGACTGCCGAGAGAAGATCTGAAAAGATATCCAGAAATTCCATATATTCCTCTTTATCTCCTGCATTAAGAAGAGCCTGTCCGACACTGCCTCCAGCAGATCCAGACGCCAGTAAAGCCTCCTCTTCAGTAAAACCGAAGCGTTTCTCCAGGACAGAAGCAATCTGTTTCTGTGAAGAAGGCAGTATTCTGAAACTCTGGCATCTTGATGAAATCGTCTGAAGAACTTTTTCCGGAGAATGCGTAATAAAGACAAATACAGTTTTTTCAGGCGGCTCTTCCACTACTTTCAACAACCTGTTGGCTGCTTCTGCATTCATTCTTTCCGGCAGCCATATTATAACTCCTTTATACCCGTCCTCTACTGCAGTAAGAGATAAATTCTCAAGTATGGACTTGGCCTCAGCCACAGCTATATTTCCTGATTTCCCCTCAATCCCCAAAAAATCATACAACTGATTTTCAAGAAAATAAGGATTTGACAAAACAAGTTCCCTCCATAAAGGAAGATAATTTGCCGATGTCGGCTTTGCGACAGACACCTTTGTACCGGTATTGACAGGAAATATAAAATGTACGTCCGGATGAATCAGCTTCGCCATTCGGTTACATACAGGACACACTCCGCAAGAATCCTCTGAAGAATGGTTTTTACACGCCAGATATTGGAAAAAGGCAAGGGTTATTGCAAGAGCACCGCACCCCTCATTCTCGTACAACAACATAGCGTTTGGGATTCTGCCGCTGTCAGCCATTGACATCAGAGCTTTCTTAATGTCGTCATTGCCCGATATGTCCGAAAATTTCATTGTTGTATAAAGTTTACAAACCTATGATTATCAGCGATATTCTACTTAGACCTACCACCCGCATAAGCGGCCAGGTCAGCAAGTCTGGTCCTGTACCAGGAGTCAGGCAGCGCATCCAGTGCATCAATTGCCTTGTTTACATAACTTTCCAAAACTTTTTCCGCATAACATACTCCATTGTTGACCCTGACAAAGTTCAATATCTCATCCCTGTTGTCCGGACATTCATGAATACCGGCAATCTTACACCTGATACTTTTCTCTTCCTCAGGCGCATTTTCAAATGCGCCCAAAAGAGGAAGTGTGATTTTCTGCTCCATAACATCGACTCCCGTAGGTTTGCCTAACTCGACTGATGAAGAATAGTCGAAAATATCATCTCTGATCTGGAAGGCCATGCCCAATGCAGTGGCATAATCAGTCACAGCCTTTCCAGTACGCTCGTCAGCTCCGACAGAAATTGCTGCAGAAAGAGAAGCGGCCACAAATAAAGACGCTGTCTTCTTGTAAATTATTTTATAATAATCTTCCTGCCTTGTATCTCCTGTATCTGCCTTCTGCAACTGTAACATCTCTCCTTCGGCAAGATCTGACAATGTGTTTGAAAAAATTCTTATTACCCTGCCTCCGTCTCCTCCTGAAAGTATCAGTTCCATCGCTTTGACAAGCCAATAGTCTCCGAGCAATACAGAAACCGAAGGACCCATAAGCGACCTTACCGTAGGTACGCCGCGACGCTGGTCGCTGTTATCTGCCACATCATCGTGAAGAAGGGTGGCATTATGCAATAACTCCGAAGCAGCCGCATAACGATATGTATTCTCCGCAGGCTTTCCCTCAGAACAGGCCATTGCCACCAATAGAGAAAGCAAAGGACGCAACTGCTTGCCTGAATGCGTCAATATAGATTCATTGACTTTCTGAAGCATGTCTATATCACTTTCAAGAGAAGAACAGATATAACCTACCGTTTTTTCCCAGTGCTCTCCCAATAATGTCTTTATATCTTCCGGTTTCATAAAATCAGATTTAATCATTTTCAAGCGACTCCAGAATACCTTCCGGAACCGAGCAGAAATGAATCATTTCACGATGCCTTTTCTCCAGCATTCCCGTCTTCACATAATGATCCAAAAGCATCTCAAGCGGCTTATAGAAACCGTTCCAGTCCAAAGCGTAGATACGTCCTCCATAAAATCCGAGTTTCTTTTGGGTCAAAGTCTCTATAAGCTCGTCCAAAGTACCGATGCCACCGGGAAGAGCTACTGCCGCTACAGTACCCTCTCTCATTTTTGCCTGCCTTGCAGACATTGTATCTGTCCAGACTATCTCTGTAAGTTCCGGAGCCTCAATACCCTTCATAAACTCAGGGACAATTCCTATATGACTTCCTCCGCAAGAAGCTATCTCCTTGCTGATTTCTCCCATTGTTCCCTTTATAGTACCACCGGAAACTATAGTATATCCACACAATGAAGCCGCACGTACAAAACTACGTGCGACTTTGTTGTACTCCTGATCTATGTCATTGCTGGCCGAACAAAAAACGGCTATTTTCTTCTCCATCCGCAGTCTGATTAAAATAAAAATGAAAGCGACAGTGTAAATCCTCCGAAATTATGCCCCTTTGAGAAAGCCTCCTTCATCATGGCAAGCTTTATATCTGATGCACTCAGATTGGCATGCTCATTATAAAGAGACCCGAAATTCCAGTTGTAGCGTCCGATCAGCTGGAACTTCCATATTTCAAGACCAATGCCGACACCAACTCCATATTCAAGACGTCTAAGATCAGCTCCGGACCAGATATTCCTGTAAGAAGCGTTTATACCTGGAACTGAAGAATTTTCAGCCACATAGACGTCCATTCTGTTGTTCAGGGCATAACCTATATACGGAGATATATCAAGGAAAGGCCTGAACAGAAGCAAGTCCGGTCCCCACTGGACTGATACTGGAAGTTCAAGATATCCGACAGTCAGATCACAAGTATTGACAAACTCCGAACTTACCACATCACCCAGCTTGGCTCCTTTTACATGATACTGCAAAGCAGGCTGTATTGAAAGTCCGAACGGAAACTTGAACTGATATGTCACTCCTATGTGGTACTTGTTCATAGTACTCCGGTTGAGCGACTGCTTCTCTGCATTGGAAAAGGTTATTCCTCCAACTACTCCGAAACGGCTTTGCGCTGATGCGCCTTCTCCGGAAAGGAGAAGGAGCAGACAAGCCACAACCGTTCCGTACAAAAACGATATATGCCTTTTCATTTTAAAGAAGAGCCTCCAGTTTCTTGGCTATATCACCCTTAGGAGCTGCGCCGACTACCTTGTCTACGAGTTCTCCATTCTTGAAAAAAAGCAATGTAGGGATATTCCTTATACCGAACTTCACAGGAATTTCCTGAGCATCATCTACATTACATTTGGCCACAACTGCCTTTCCCTCAAACTCTACGGCCAATTCCTCGATTATCGGAGAAAGCATTCTGCATGGTCCGCACCAAGTAGCCCAAAAATCTACCAATACCGGCTTGCCTGAAGCAAGTATATCATTAAAATTAGAATCTGTAACTGTATATTCCATAACAATATGATTATATGAATTTATAATTAAAAAACAATTGCCAAAGAAACTGTATAGCCTCCGAAATTGGCGGCAGAAAACAAATCCCTGAATTCCTTTCCTGCCGAAGCAGATGCTATACCTCCGAAATTCCAGTTATACTGTGCAATAATCTGGAAATGCCATAACTGTATTCCAAGTCCGGCTCCTATACCATATTCAAATCTGTTAATATTACTCCATTCCCACTGTTCATCCTTGCCTTTCTTAAAATCCTTTGATATTGCATATCCGATAAACGGCGATCCTTGCAGGAATATTCTGATAGTCTCATCATTGAAACTCGGACCCCACTGAATATTGACAGGAAGTTCCAGATATCCCAGACCGAACGGAGTCGCATCAGCGCTTAACTGCTCTCCCTTCACATGAAACATCAGTTCCGGATGTATGGAAAACCACATAGGCATATTCCATTGCAAACCCAAACCTGCCTGGTATCCCAGATTTGTCTTAAGGTCATTTTTAGGCTCGGAAAAATTTATGCCGGCCTTGACGCTAAAGTGCTGGGCATTTGCCGCAACCGGAAGGCCGACAAGCAGAATAAGTGCAAAAACAGTTGTGTAAATCTTTTTCATCTCTTTTATTGTATATAACGCAAATATAGTCAATTTAGCACAGAGTCAGCAGGGTCAGCAGGTTTTTTCCACATTCCAGACAAAGGCCCTGATTCCTAATTCCGGGGTTTCTTTGTCCTTGGCCGCTACAGAATCCAGAATCTTATCCACTGTGTCATCCTCCGCAAATACAAGCATTGCATTGTTCAGTGCGGGCCAGGCATGCGAACCGAGATGCGGCTCTCCGTCTCTTGTTCCGCGTCCTTCCACATTCTCCCACATTGTATATCCCCTGCAGCCGTTCGCATCAAGAATATCCACTATCTCTGTATAATATGCCTGATTGTATGCTATGAATATTGCTTTCATCTCTCCAGTTTAGCAAGTAATTTAAATTATTGTTATTCAGTTATTTATTCTTACCCTTATGTTTTTGCTGCATAGTTGCAAAGGAGCAATATATAGTCGGTATCAGAATAAGTGTAACAAGTGTAGATACCGTAAGGCCCCAGCAAACAGTCATACCTAAAGACCGCCACATTTCAGAACCCTCTCCGGTTCCTATTGCCATAGGTACCATACCAAGGACAGTCGTAAGCGTCGTCATCAATATAGGTCTCAGACGAGATTTCCCGGCCAGAACGACTGATTCTGCAATACTCATACCTCTTTCTCTCAAAAGTATAGTATAATCTATAAGGACAATACCGTTTTTAACAACGATTCCCATCAAAATGATAATTCCTATCATTGCCATCATTCCTAAAGCAGTCCCGGTAACTGTCAGTCCTATAATGACTCCCGTCAATGCAAACGGAATGGAAAACATTATGACAAACGGACTCATGAACGACTCGAACTGAGATGCCATCACGATATATACAAGAATGACTATCAATACCAGCAGAAGGAGCATATCCGAGAAAGTCTCCTGCTGGTCTTCAATATCTCCAGCCACTACGACGAAAAGTTCCGATGGAATTTCCGTTTCAGCCAAAACCTGTTTTGCAGCTTCATTAAGATCACTCAGAGCATACCCGTCAGCGACTACAGCAGAGACGGTTATAGTTCTTTCCCTGTTTTTCCTTTCAATGGTAGGAGGGGTCATATCTTCTACTACCCTTCCGAGATCCTTTACTCTGATTCCCCGTCCGGTCTGGTTATAAACCATTATATTCTCAATATCCTCTATACTCTTCCTGAATTCCGGCGCGTAACGTACTCTTATACTATATTCGTCTCCGTCCTCCCTATAGAAAGACTGGGTCGAACCATTTATGGCAGCATTTACATAAGAGGCTGCTGTCGAACTGTTCAAACCGTTGACAGCCAACTTTGTCCTGTCGAAATCCACATCATACTCCGGTGTATATTCATCCCTGCTCAAAGTTATCTGTCCTGCAGAAGACTCTTCTCCAAGCCTTGCAGCAATTTCCCTGGCCACACGGTCTGTCGTATTGAAATCAAAGCCGTAAATCTCAATATCCACAGTGCTTTCACCGCCCATTCCTCCATTGCCTTCTGAAACAGAATATTTCTTTATCTGAGGATAACTGTCGAGGTCTGCACGTATTATGTCTGCAATCTGGTATGAGGACCTGTCTCTCTGTTCCATACTGCCCAAATCAATGCTGAAAGAGATGACATGTGTTCCTGTATTCTGCATTGATCCCCAGGCATCGTCAGAATCCGCCTGTCCCAATGTATAGCTGCATACCTTCATCTCCGGAATCTCTTCTACAAAGCGGGCATACAGTTCTTCAGCAAAATCGTGAGTAACATACTGGGCAGTACCTACAGGCAGTTCTACGGTAGCTGATATTCGTCCTGAATCTGATTTAGGGAAATACTCTGTCTTTATCTTGGGCCCGAGCAGAAGAGTTGTTCCGATAAAAAGTGCCAAAGCCGTAATTATCACAACAGTTCTATGCCGTACAGACCATGATATTGCTGCTCCATAGCCTTTGGTAATCCAGTCTATGAACTTGTTAATACCTCCGAAAATTACATTGTGAAACTTCCCTGTCCTTGGTTTGTAACGAAGAAAGCGAGAACAAAGCATAGGAACAAGCGTAAGTGCCCCTACTGTCGAAACTATCATTATTATGCTGACAATCCAGCCTAACTGCCTGAACATCACGCCTGATATGCCGGATATCATGGTAAGCGGCAAAAATACGGCAAGCATAGTCAGAGTAGATGCTATGACTGAAATTCCGACCTCCTGAGTCGCATGTACAGCGGCTTCCTTAGGCTTCGCACCACGTTCCAGATGTGTAGAAATATTCTCCAGCACTACTATTGCATCATCGACAACCATTCCTATGGCAATGGAAAGTGCGGACAGCGATATTACATTCAATGTATTTCCTGTAGCAAATAGATACACCAGAGAGGCAAGCAGCGATATAGGGATTGCAAGGACAATTATAAATGTAGCCCTCCATCTGCCAAGAAAGACATAAACTACGAGCATAACGACAAGGAATGTTATAAGAATTGTTTCCTTAAGGCTGTCGATACTGTTTATGATATTTCTGGAGTTGTCTATAACCGTAGTTATCTTTATATCTGACGGAAGGTTTTTCTGAATCTGAACAAGAGATTTCTTTATTCCCTTTATGACATCTACCGTATTGGCACCTGTCTGCTTTTGTATGACTATCTGGGCTCCCTGGACTCCATCTGTATAGGCTTCCTGTTCTCTCTCTTTTCTGTCATCGCTGACTCTGGCCACATCGCGCAGATATACAGCCCTTCCGGAAGAATAGCCGACTATTATGTCAAGCATTTCATCTGAGCTTTCAAACTCTTTTTCCACACGTACCGAGTATGTATCTGATCCTATATCTATGCTTCCACTCGGCACATTGCGGTTTTCTGCCGCCAGGATGCTTGATATGGTATTTATTGACAATCCGTACGCCTCAAGTTTCGAAGGATCGCACAATACCTGGATTTCACGTTGCGGAGCTCCGGCGACAGAGACAGTACCTACACCTGAAACCCTTGCAAGCGGAGTAGCGACTCTGTCATCAAGGATTTTTTCCAATGCAGAAATGCTCTGGTCTGCCGTGGCAGAGAGAATCATTATAGGAATGTCATCGGCACTGAACTTGAAAATGACAGGAATTGAAGCCCCGTCCGGCAATTCTGAATTGACAAGGTCAAGCTTGTCCCGGACATCATTGGTCGCGACATCTATATCCACGCCCCACTCAAACTCCAGCATTATTATGGAGATATTCTCTTTTGACTGAGATGTTATGTCCTTAAGGTCACTTACTCCATTCAATGCGTTTTCAAGGACTTTGGAAAGATTGGTTTCAATATCTTCTGCGCTGGCTCCCGGATATGACGACATTACCATTATGACATTGGCGTCAAATTTCGGAAGCTGGTCTATTGATATATTTATCAGTGAGAATATACCCAGAATGGCACATGCTGTAAATACGAGTGTAGTTGTTACCGGGTTGTTGACTGCTTTGCGGTAGATGCTCATAAGTCTTTTTTCCTTTTTTCCTTTTTTGTTACTTCAGTGCAAAGACTTATGAGCATCTGACACCCCCTGCTCCCCCGAGGGGGATTCTCCCTCCACCGCCTCCCTATCATGGAGGCCCTGTCAGGCTATGCCTTCCTTTAAGTCTTTTTTCCTTTTTTCTTTTTTTCCTTTTCCTTCCTGTCCCTTTATTTTTCGACAGAAACTTTGATTCCTGACTTAAGCCTTACCTGTCCCTGAGTCACAACAATATCACCGTCTCCAATTCCGGAAAGAATCTCATAACGGGAATCCATTCTTCTTCCAGGAACCACCTTCACATAAGTAACTGTATTGTCATCATTAAGAACATAAACAAACCTTTCTCCCGATCCAACCTGCTTTACAATTGCAGCGTCCGGCACCACGACACTGCGGTTAACCCCGAACTGCACATTCACTTTGGCATACATTCCAGGTCTGAGCACCCTGTCTTTATTATCGACAATCACCTCAACTGTAAACGTATGTGTTGCCGGATCTATCGTCGGATAAATTCTTCCCACCTTGCCGGAAAAAGTCTTGCCTGGGAAAGCATCTGCAGTAATTTCTACGGCATCACCTCTATGCACCTTGGTATAGTCTGCCTCGGAAATGCCTATGAGCAACTTGACAGGAGTAATCTGCTCTACGGTATATATGGGAAGGCTCATATTGAAAAGATCTCCGCTGTCATAATTCCTTGCAGTTATAACTCCGTCCAAAGGACTCCTGAGAACAGTATTCTCAAGAAGGTTTTCATAATTACTTCTGGAAACACTGTATTTCAGTTCCATCGCATCCAAATCAGACTTAGAAAGGCCTCCTGCGTCATAAAGTCCAGCCAGACGCACAAACTCGATAGAGTCATTCTTCATCTGCAGCTCAGCCTGGCCCAGACTTATAGCATCCATTTCTGCTACGACCTGGCCTTTTCTTACAAAATCGCCTATCTCGACATTGATTTTCTTGATTCTCAATGCGGCCTGCGGCGCAATACTGTTTTTCGCATATGGCAGAATAGACGAGGAATATATTCCTGTCTGAGGCACATCCTCCACAAAGACTTGCTGCACGGACACCAGTGGAATATCCTCCTGAACCGGCAAATTACTATCTACAGAGTTCTTTTTTCCGCCGCACGACACCAATGCCAATATGACGCCTGCAACAATTATTGTCTTTACTATATATTTCATACACAATATATTTTGAAGTTCAAACAGTTCCAAAAAACATGTCAGTTATCCTGTCCCAAAGTCTGTTCCAGCTGGGCCTTAGCTATGACGAAATTATATACCGCCTGGGACACGCCAAGTTTTGCCTGCGTAAGAGCCAGCTGGGCATCATTAAGTTCCAGCAAGGTATTCTTGCCTACCTTATATGTCTTCTCGGCAATGTAATAGCCTTTTTGTGCAGACTCTACTGCATCCTTGGCTGCATAGTATGTCTTCATGGCCGTTTCCATTGACGTAAGACTCTGTCTTATACTTATCTTCAGATTACGTTCCGCTTCTAATGTCTGCAATTCAAGCTGTTTCTGCTGAGTCCTGACCTGTCTTACATCATTAAGTCTCTTGCCTCCGGAAAAAATAGGGATAGACAGGCTCACTCCGACATAAGAATAAGGAGTCCACTTATATTGCGAAAACCGGAAATCATTAGTCATCGCATTGATACTGAAGGAAAAAGCTGCAGAAAGATTCGGGATATAGGCATATTTCTGCATTTTCAGAGTATGTGCAAGCTGCTCGGCCTGTATTGCAAGCTGACGCATACTTGAATTGCCCGCCAAAGACAAGGAATCATTCTTGTGGATATCATAAAACATCTGGGAAGAAAAGTCTTCAAGTTTTCCCGCCACATCGATATTCATATCAAGATCGACACCCAGCACAGCTTTGAGCTGCCACAGTGAAAGAATCACAGAACTTTCTGCGTCATATACATCAGGAATTGCATTGGCCACATTGGTCTTTGCCCTGAGCATATCAAACTCCGTGGCTTTCTGAACATTGAACTTTTTCTCAGTCTCCTCGTAATTCCTGACTGCATTTTCATAGACTTCCTTATATACCTGGAATGCCTCCTTTGCAAGCAAAGTCGCGAAAAACGCCTGTTTTACTTGCGCAACTGTTTCCAGTCTTGAAGAACGTGCCTTCTCTACTGCAAGCTCCACATCCAAAGCAGAAATTTTCAAACTTTTCCACAACTGGGCATTTACGACAGGCATTGCAGCATTCAGCCCTGCCCCCCAGGTATTCCAGCGGCCGACTTCCATTCCATCGCTTACATCAGGCACTTCCATTCCTTCTGAGCCCTCCGGTACATCTCCGCCTCCTCCGAGAGCACCCATATCGAAGTCCATATACATAACCTGTTTTTTAATGGTCCTCTGATAATTTCCGGAAATATCTATCTGCGGGTACAGGGAGGCATAGGTCCCCTTTCTGGCATAATCCTTCCTTGCAATCTCTTTATCAGCGACCTTTACTGACATATTTTCACTAAGAGCGATTCTCAGAGCATCTTCCAGAGTGATTTCCAAAGAGACGTCTGCCGAAACAGCTTTCTCTGCTATATCCTGAACAAGCGTATCCCTTTCCACTTCTTCATAGGAACTTTTCCTGAACTGGGCATATGAATCCTCACATAAAAGGAACATAAGCACAGCCGGCAAGAATACAGAAACAATTTTATTCATAAATGATATTGTATATTTCTTTTATACAGACAGGAATACAGCTACTCAAGCAGTCCGAAATGTCTGAATGCATGGGAAATGCCGTCTTCATCAACAGACAGAGTCACATAATCAGCCTTGGACTTGACCTCATCCATAGCATTGCCCATAGCGACACCTGTTCCGGCATATTCCAGCATTTCCACATCATTGCCTCCGTCTCCGAAAGCAATGGTCTCTTCTCTTGATGCCCCTATAATGCCTAAAATCTTTTCTATTCCCTCCGCTTTAGACAAACCGGCAGGATTTACATCAAAGAAATCAGGAAACCATCTTGAAGTCGCTATTCCCTCCAGTTCTGCAGTAAGTACAGCCTCATGTTCCTCATCTTCAAATATTGTAAACTGACATATTTTTGAAGGATCTGTTTCAGAAAGAGGCACTACAGGAACATTCTTCAGATTTATCATTTTGAAAGCCTTTTCCGTTTGCTCTGTCTTTTTGCTTATCCCATAGCTGTCAATGGAAAAAACTACTGCCGGCAATGATCTGGATTCACATCTTTCAATAACTTCTGACGCCAGTTCCCGGCCAATAGGATGAGCATATATCTGCTTTCCGTCCATAATGACCAAAGCTCCGTTCATACACACATAACCGTCAAATGGAAAATCACACAGATTGTCCATAACCATATAGTGTCTTCCGCTTGCAATAAACAGCTTGATACCTTTTTCTTTCAATCTGTACATATCGGATATCACCTGATCCGATATCTTATGAGTCTTGAAGCTCACCAATGTGCCGTCTATGTCAAAAAATATAGCCTTGATCATATCAATGTTCAAATTAAACTTCTATCCATTCATATTCTCCGCCCCAAATTCCAAGAAAGCGGATAAAGTCCACGTTGGAAATCACGACACTGGCCGTGTTGTCACAAGGGTGGAAACTCAGTCTCGGAGCATTCTTCAAGTCCGAATCAAGAAATAACATGACCCTATGTCCGTTCGGAAACAACTCTTTCGGATCTGACTCAGGGTCAATGTCGTTCATCAATCCCAATGGAGAGACAGAACCGGGAAGCAATCCCAGACACCGCTCCATTCTTTCTGCTGAAGCAAACGACAGTTTTCCCTGCTTTAACTTATGCTCCAGACTGTGTATATCAAGGTCTTTATGACACTCGAATACTACCAGATAATGTCTGTTGCCCTTATGATTCCTGAAAAACAGGTTTTTACAATGCACTGAATCAATGTCTTTCCAATACTCAAGAGCCTCGTCAATAGTCGGAAGAGGCGGATGGGAGTGGAATTCATATCCAATATTTCCGGCATCCAGGAAATCCAGGGTTCTGCGGATTCTCGGTGCTTTTTCCATATCCATAGGCACAGATGCTGTATTCATAAAAGTGATAAAGTCAGATAGTATATCACTTATGCGACGCCGTAGGGTGTGCATAATGCGTCGGCTGTGCCTTCTGCTTATGAGTATGCACTATCATGGCCGGCTTTCCCCACTTGCAGCTATAGACTATAAGACCTATGCCAAGCAATATGAAAGGTATGCTTAGAATCTGCCCCATATTAAGCAGCATGTTCTCTTCAAACCCCACCTGAGGCTCCTTTATGAACTCTATCAGGAAACGTATTCCAAACAAAGCAGTAAAGAAAATACCTATAAGCGTACCTCTTTTGAGTTTTGGCAGTCTGTACTTGTAAAGAGCCAGAAGCGCCAGACCGAGAAGCAGGTAGCTGAAAGCTTCATACAGCTGCGTAGGATGCTTTGGAAGAGTCTCCCCGCGCAACGCGAAGACAAATCCCCAAGGCAGGCTGGTCACATCACCGTAAATTTCAGAATTACAGAGATTTCCCAGTCGTATAAACATTCCTGCGAAGCAGACAGGTATGCATAACCTGTCCACCATCCACAGGAAGTCAAAATCATACTTCTTGCCATAATGACTGCCGAACCACCACATAGCCAGGATAAGCGCTATTGTACCGCCATGGCTCGCCAATCCCCCTTTCCAAGGCATGAATATCTCCAGAAAGCCCTGCCAGCTCCCGAAATAATAATCAGGCTGATAGAATATGCAGTGGCCGAGGCGGGCTCCTACTATTGTTGCAAACAGAAGAGTAAAGAGCAGCGGGTCAAGCAGAGACACCGGAACGCCTTCTCTTTTGAAAAACCATTTGAAGATATACCATCCGAGGACGAAACCGGCAAGGAAAAGGACAGAGTACCATCTCAGCACAATGCCACCGATATGAATATCAGGGTTGAATGTCCAGTTTACAGTCAATATGTCAAGCATAAGTTATCTATCTCAAGTTCCAAATTATTCTTCTTTCTTTTCTGCAGTGGAAACAAGCGCAAGCTCATCCATCTGCACCTGGTCGATAAACGAAGGAGAGTCGATCATCACATCGCGGCCCTGATTGTTCTTAGGGAATGCGATAAAGTCTCTGATAGTCTCCTGCCCGCCGAACAGGGCGCATACGCGGTCAAATCCGAAAGCAAGTCCTCCGTGAGGCGGAGCACCGAACTTGAACGCATTTATTATGAAGCCGAATTTATACTGGGCATCTTCATCAGAGAAGCCGAGGACCTCAAACATCCTCTGCTGCACAGATGCATCATGGATTCTGATTGAACCACCTCCGAGTTCAGTGCCGTTGAGCACGAAATCATAAGCATTGGCACAAACTCTCTCAAGGTCTTCCTTCTTGTCGCTATAGAACAGATCCAGCTGCTCTGGCTTTGGAGCGGTAAACGGATGGTGCATTGCATAGAACCGGTTGGTCTCGTCATCCCACTCGAGAAGAGGGAAATCAACCACCCAAAGGGGAGCGAAATTGAACGGATCACGGAGACCGAGACGCTCGCCCATCTCTATACGCAGCACACCAAGCATTGTCTGGGTCTTTCTCTTTGCACCGCAGAGCACAAGCACGAGGTCACCTTTTTCAGCACCTAATTTTGCTGCCACCGCCTGAAGCTGTTCAGGAGTATAGAATTTATCAACGGATGACTTGACGGAGCCGTCAGCATTCAACTTAATATAAACCAATCCCTTGGCACCTACCTGCGGTCTCTTGACCCACTCTGTAAGTTCATCCAGCTGCTTGCGGGTATATTCAGCAGCACCCGGAACAGCGATTGCTCCGACATACTCTACAGAATCGAACACAGAGAAGCCGTGTCCCTGAACTTCAGCAGTAATCTCATTTATCTTCATTCCGAAACGGATGTCCGGCTTGTCCGAACCATAGAAATCCATGGCGTCATACCAGCTCATTCTCGGAATAGGATTGGGAATCTCCACATTCAGAACATTCTTGAAAAGAGTACGCATCATTCCTTCAAATGTATCAAGAACATCATCCCTTTCCACAAATGACATCTCGCAATCAATCTGTGTAAACTCAGGCTGACGGTCTGCACGGAGATCTTCGTCACGGAAACATCTTACTATCTGGAAATACCTGTCGTATCCTGCCACCATAAGCAGCTGCTTGAATGTCTGCGGAGACTGCGGAAGTGCATAGAACTGTCCCGGATTCATTCTTGAAGGGACAACGAAATCACGAGCTCCTTCAGGAGTCGATTTGATAAGATATGGAGTCTCTATCTCCAGGAAGCCTTTTCCGTCCAGATAGTTACGTACTTCATGAGCGATTTTGTGACGGAGCTCAAGGGCGTTTTTAAGCGGATTCCTGCGCAAGTCAAGATACCTGTATTTGGCACGCAGTTCCTCTCCGCCGTCGCTGACATCCTCTATTGTGAACGGAGGAGTCTGGGCCTTGTTCAGAATCTTTATTTCCGAAAGGCTTATCTCGATGTCTCCCGTAGGCATCTTCGGATTTTTACTCTGACGCTCTACCACCTGTCCTGTAGCCTGTATCACGTATTCACGTCCGAGTGAAGAAGCTGTATTCACCAATTCCTCCGAAGCGGATGCATCTACTACAAGCTGCGTAATTCCATATCTGTCACGCAAATCGACAAAAGCCATTCCGCCGAGTTTTCTGGCTTTCTGTACCCATCCGGCCAAAGTCACTGTCTGTCCGGCATTTTCAATGCGGAGCTCTCCGCAAGTATGTGTTCTGTACATATGATGTAAATTATATTATTCTTATTTACTTCCCTTCGTGAAAGGATCTTATTATCAATAAACCTGCAAATTTAACAAATTAATTTCAGAAGCTGTTTAATTTTTTGTCATTTAAGCAGATCCTTCAACTGACGCCCGGAATGACATCTACAGAACTTAAATTTTTATAATATCTTTGCAGTCAAATGACAATATATGACTGAAGTAAGAGCAAAAAAAGCATTGGGCCAGCACTTTCTGACTGATCTGTCCATAGCGCAAAGAATTGCCGATGCACTTATAACAGACGGCATGATGACAGAAGCGCTGGAAATCGGCCCGGGAATGGGAGTACTTACACAATACCTGTTCAAAAGAAGCGACATTGACCTGAAGATGATCGAAATTGATACAGAATCTGTAGATTATCTTCTGACGCATTTTCCCCAGGCAAACGGACGCCTTATCGAGGGGGACTTTCTGAAGCTGAAACTTGAAAATTTTTTCAAGGACAGATTCTGCGTTATAGGAAACTTCCCGTACAACATATCATCCCAGATTTTCTTCAAGATACTGGACCACAAAGAGCAAGTGCCACAAGTGGTATGCATGATACAGAAAGAGGTAGCGGAACGTATTGCAGAAAAACCAGGAACAAAGACTTACGGAATACTTTCTGTACTTCTGCAGGCCTGGTACGACATAGAATACCTTTTTACAGTAGGGGAAGGGGCATTCAACCCGCCGCCTAAAGTCAAATCTGCTGTAATCAGACTTACCAGAAACTCCCGTACAAATCTGGGCTGTGACGAAAGTCTGTTCAAGATAGTGGTAAAAACAGCCTTCAACCAAAGACGGAAGACTATGCGCAACTCACTCAAGCCGCTTATAAACGCCAAGGCAGAGCGAGAAGGCTGGAATACAGAGCAGACAGCGGAATTTGCAACAGATCCGGTATTCGACCTGAGACCGGAACGCCTGAGCGTAGAAGATTTCATAACATTAACCATAAAGATGAGCTGATATGAAAAGAATCATCCTCCTTGCAACACTTATTCTGGCTTTGTCAGGATGTAAAGAAAACTACTACATAAAGAATGTGACCTTTCCGGAAGGCGCCACCATCGAACAGAAAATCGATATGGCTTCCCGACTGGTGCCTACACCTCAGCAGATGGAATGGCAGCAGATGGAGTTCACTTGCTTCCTGCATTTCGGAATAAACACTTTTACCGGAAGGGAATGGGGCAATGGTCAAGAAAGCCCTGCTCTTTTCAATCCCGCACAGCTCGACTGCGACCAATGGGTCAAAGCTCTGAAGGACGCAGGATTCAAGATGGCAATAATTACTGCCAAACATCACGACGGATTCTGCCTCTGGCCCACAAAAACTACTGACCACTCTGTCGCTGCCTCTCCATGGAAAGACGGCAAAGGAGATGTAGTCCGCGAACTGCGTGAAGCCTGTGACAGACACGGACTGAAGTTCGGAGTCTACCTTTCACCTTGGGACAGGAATGCAGAATGCTACGGCCAGGGAGAAGCCTACAACAAGTTTTTTATAGCACAGTTGACAGAACTTCTGTCAAATTACGGACAGGTACACGAAGTATGGTTCGACGGAGCCAACGGTGAAGGTCCTAACGGGAAAAAACAGGAATATGACTGGGAGGCCATACTGAAAACCATCAGAACGTTACAACCCGATGCTGTAACAGCCATTATGGGAGACGATGTCAGATGGGTCGGAAACGAAGGAGGTCTCGGCCGCGACACAGAATGGAGCGCCACTGTCATTACTCCGGGATGCTATCCTGACAAGACTGAAAGGAATGCTGCAATAGGAGTAGAGGAAATGTCCAAAGACCTTGGCAGCAGAGAGCTGATTGCCAAAGCGTCCAAGATGTACTGGTATCCGTCAGAAGTAGATGTATCTATACGTCCGGGATGGTTCTACCACAGACATCAGGATAAAAAAGTAAGGTCTCTGGCAAATCTTGTGAATATCTACTACCGCTCCGTCGGATGCAACTCTGTACTGCTTCTGAACATTCCTCCGGACAAAAGGGGGTTGCTTCACGAAACAGATGTAAGACGTATAAAAGAGTTACGCGAATACATAGACAAGACATTCAGTACCAACTACATATATAACAACACTCATTGGAGTTCAATTGCCGGAAAAACCAGGGTATTCAATGTTGACAGCAATGCAATAGTAAACACATTCCTCATACAGGAAGACATAAGCAAAGGCCAAAGGATAGAAAGGTTCAAAGTAGAGGTTTTTTCTGCCGGGGACTGGAGACCTGCCGCAGAGGGAACTACAGTAGGATACAAGCGTCTGCTCAGATTCTCGGATACTAAGGCTGAGAAAGTCAGAATCACAATAACTGAAAGCCGCGGAAAAGCAAACATTTCCGGAATAGGGCTGTATTATGCAGAACCGCTTTCAGATGAAAATGCAGAAATCAAGACAAGCGACTTTCCTACAGACAACTGGAAGTCCACAGACGAGTCTGCCAGAGCTGCTTTTGACGGAGACTTAAAGACAGCATGGAAAGCAGACGGACTGACGTCTCTGACTGTAGATATGGGTGAAGTCTTAGATATTTCAGGATTCTGCTACGCCCCTGTTCGCGGAGATGACTTGTCTGGCACCATTTTCAAATACAGGTTCTACATAAGCATGGACGGAGAAAACTGGGAAGAATGTGATACAACCGGTGAGTTCAGCAATATAATGCATAACCCTGTACCATATTTTGTCAGGTTCAATGAAAGTTACAAGGCACGCTGGTTCAGACTGGAAGCTGTTTCTGAAATATGTAACAAATCCTGCACGGTTATCGGTGAAATAGGAATACTTGACAAGTGATTCTGTCCTCAAATGACAGTTATTATTTAAAGAATCGGGGCTGTGAAAACTCACAGTCCCAATTCTTTTATTATACGAGACATTCCGGCATATTTGTCCAACGTGAAAAGCACAAACCGTATATCTGTACATACACACTTGTTATACCCTGGAGTATAATATGTGTTGCTTGCCAATGACTCCTTGTTGCCGTCAAAAGCCAGTCCTATCAGCCTTCCTTCAGCGTCCAGAACAGGACTTCCGGAATTACCTCCTGTTATATCATTGTCTGTCAGGAAATCAACGGCAATGGCAGAAGATTCAGGCCACCATTTCCCCCAATCGCCCTGTTCAAGCAGTTTTTTCCAGTCTTTCCTGAGGCCGAACTCATATGTACTGCTGTCGTATTTTTCCAGTATTCCTGCGGAAGTACTTCTCCATGAACATACGACTCCGTCATAAGGCTCGATATCACCTACCGTACCATACGAGATTCTCATAGTGGAGTTGGCATCAGGATACTGCGCCATTCCGTCCTGAAGGCTTTTCTGATATATGGCGTGCGTATATTCGCGGTTGAGCTCCAGTATGTCAGGCTCACCTTCAATCCTTGCCCTCGCATCATTGAAATCCCTTATGCTGATATCCTGGAAGAACCTGCACATCGGGTCAGCGAGATATTCATCTACCGAATGATCCTCTGAAGCAAACTTTTCAAGTTTTTCAATACTTGTCAGAAAACTCCCTTTCCACAGGCTATCTGTCAGTGCGGCATAATCACACTTGCCGTCTCCGCCTGTATAATGCTTTTTCAAAGCCTTTTGGTAAGGCCCCAGCCAAATACTGTCCACATTCTCAAAGTATGTCCTGACTGCATAGGTCAAAAGATCCCTTTCAACCTCCGGAACCATCGATTCATACTCTTTCATCATTCCGTATCTTATGGAATTGTAACGTCCGCCACGGAATCTGAATTTGCGACAGCAATCCACTTCTTCCCTGCATGGTCCTCCGGCATCAATAACGCGGTGCGGCCTTATGCCGTTTTTCTTAAGCACGTCACTTTTAAGAATATTTATCTTAGGCACTATACGTGAAAAGCGTGTCCCTCTAATCAATGTCTCTCTGTAGTAAGTAACATTCCTTTCAAGTGAGCCGAGAGCTTCATATTTTTCTGATGCCAGACTGAGAAGATTACCCCATTTCTCTTTTCTTGCCGGATCAGAATCTATCCAGACCTGCAGCTTCTCTTCTGACTTTCTTTTCGCCTCGGCGACTCCGAACCGTCTGCAGCATAATACCTCCCCCTCATTCAGTTCCTGTACATTACTCAGCGAAAAATATGAATCTGCATATTTCAGACGCACAGACGGATCTCTATTCATCCACTCGCGCATAATGGCCATCTGGTCTCCCCTCACCTTATTTGAAATCGGCAATGTGTTGCTAACCCTGCTTTCCACCTCGTATGAAGAACTGTAACGGTCCGTCATACCTGGAAAGCCTATAACCATTGTAAAGTCTCCAGGTTTATACCCTGCAAGTGAAATTTCCAGTTTCTTTTCCGGAACCATAGGAACATTAAGCGGAGAATATTCAGACGGTTTTCCGTCCTTTGAAGTATAAATGCGGTAAAGAGCAAAATCACATTTGTGCTGAGGCCATTCCCAGTTGTCAATATCTCCGCCGAATGCAGCGACTGATACAGGCGGGGCAGCGACAAGCCTCACGTCAGAATAGACCTCATACAGAGCAATATAATATCTGGAACCTTTCCACATTGAAGAAAACCATGCCTCATAACCGGTTTCAGCCTTATACTTTTTTTCCATAAGAAAAGACAATTTTCTGGATCCGAGCATCCGGCCTTCCTTCTCCGCCTTTTCAAGTTCTGACACAACTTCATCCGTCACATCCAGAACTTTTTTCAGGAAATAAACCTTCTTCCCTTTTATCGGCACCTCATCCGAAGATGATATAGCCCAGAACCCGTCTTCCAGATAATTCTTTTCGTCAGTACTGAGCGCATGCACATCCGAATATGCACAATGATGGTTTGTAATCATCAGCCCCTGATCTGAAATTATACTTCCCGTACAACCGAATTCCAGAGACACTACGGCATCAGACAAGACAGCACCCTCCGCATCCGCATCGTATATTTCCCGTGCAGAAAGCTTCAGTCCCCTTTCCTGCATTTTCTTTTCCAAAGCCTTATCAATGGCATTAATCATCCACATTCCCTCATCAGCCTTGACAGCCTGCCAGAAAAACAGGCAGGCCAAGACTGAAAATATCCTGATAATTGTCTTCATCTTATTATGAAATTCTGTTTAAAACTTGGTCTTTCCCGGGACATAAGAAGACTCGGTCCCCTGATTCTTGAAAGCTATTTTTGCCGGAACTTCGCGGACATCTTCCTTTGAATATGTTATAGACCAGTTTTCCATTGTCATCAGCTCCCATAGCTTGTCTGCTGTCATAGGAGCAGAATATCGCACTCTTATGGACGGAACAAGACTGTCGTTGAGAACCAGATATATTCCTATGATACCTTCATGCTTTGAAAGATGGTTGCTCAGGAACGGCATATTTCTGGCAATTATCGGCTTCTCGAAATTCTTGTCTGCTATTTCATAGACAAACTGCGGATTTCCTTCTGCCTGCGATACTCTCTGCTTGAACTCAACCTTGAATGGAGAAAACATTTTCCGGACATAGTCTTCTGTTGCCAGATATGAGACTCCGTCCTCCAGGCCTTCAAACTTGAAGTCAAGTTCCAGTTCCTTGGTCCCTATTGCAAGCGTCTCTTTTTCAACAATCTCTTTGAACCATTTTCTGTCAGGAGAAGCAGAAGGGTCCATATATACCCTTACTATAAGAGGGCAGGCAAACTCCGACTCAAGACCGTAAATTTTGTATCCGCTGTCCCTCATCTGCAAGCCCAGATAGTTCAAGTCCAGCTTGTCATACATGTTTTCCGTTCTTATGGTCATGACTTTCACACTGTCAGTTACAGAAACATCCGGAGTCTGTACTCTGAATCGCGACGGAACATATATCTCTTCCTGTATTTTTTCTGCTGTTATGACTGAAGGATCATACAATATCTCGACTCTGTGATGTCCCACAAAGGTTTTTACGCCATGAACTCCCCTGATTTTTTCAAGTTTGGCCTTGAATGCCATAGAACTTCCATAGCATTTGACCGAGCGCATGTTTTCTAATCCTACTGTCTCCAGTTTCTCCGGATCAATGAGCTGCCTTACTGTTCCATCCTTGTCCTCAACCTCAATTCCCCAGGTAAAATCTATCGTAGGCAGCTCAAACCTGCTTCCTGCCCACATTCCGAAAACGACAAGCGCCACTGTAAGTACGACAGGTACCAGCTGCTTCCACAATGCAGGTTTGCCGGAACGGCATACACCTGTGTGAAGGGCCTTTGTCGGACATGAAGCGACACACTCTCCGCACAATGTACAGTCCACATCGTTCACAGCACCTCCGTACCAGGAATTAACGTCAATATGATACGGACAGTTTTTAGTACATATATCGCAATGGGTACATTTGTCCTCATCTTTCATAATGTGAAGAATCTGGAACTTCGGCTTCCTGTAAAATATTTCAAGCAAGTATCCTGAAAGACAGAAAACTCCGAACAGAATCCACCAAGGGACATTGACTCCTGCCAGCCCAAGCACATAATAAAGAGCTGTCAGAACGAGAACCCAGACCCAGAACTTGAAAGTGTTGGAAACAGCTCCAAGCGGACAGATATATTTGCACCAGAACATATCGATAAAGAAAGAACCCAGAATCACAAGAGCCAGAGACACCAGTGACATCCACAAGGTTATTTCACCCTTAAATCCAGTTGCGACCGCATAGTACGGGTCAAGATTCTTGCAGAACAGCTCGCTTGTAGTGGCTGTAGTGTAGAATATCCAGAAAAGAAGAATATACTTGACAAGCCTCAGGGCTCTGTCTGCAACGGAGCTGTTACGTACAGCTATTCCTTTTATACTCAACTTTCTGCGAAGTTTCATAAGAAGATCCTGGACTGTACCCAACGGGCACAGGTAGCCGCAGAACAGCTTGCTGAAAAAAATCACGGCAGCAGCCAGAGCCACTCCCATCATAATCTGAAGCGAACTCATGCTGCAAGGAAGCGAGCCGTTCACAAAATATGTTGTCAGAGCCTGAAGGCCTCCTACCGGACAATAAGCCTCAGGATCCGCAGGTTCCTTTCCTGGAATTATTCCTGTAAGGACTACTGCAAGCGCCGCCAATACACCCCACTGGAGTACATAACGCGGCCAATTCTTTATAATCTGTGATTTTCTGGACATAGTACTATTGCCTGTTATCGTTCTTCTATTTTTTTCCCATGATCACGGACCACACACTCTTTCCATTTCTCTGTATAGCCCGGATTTGAAATAGCCCCGGGTATCCTGTCAGAATGTCCGTTTGTAATGAATGACCCGTCCGGATTCTGTCCTTTTACATTTCCATCCACATATTTCAGAAGCAGGAAGACTTCAAGATTCACCCAATCATTGAAAATTCCCTGTGCTGTCTCTAACGTATAGTCTGTCAGATATTTCCTTACCTGCGCAAAGTCTTCGTCCGAACGTGCCTTTTCATACATGGATACAGCGATGGCGTCTATACCAGGAACTTTAGCCATCTGCGACACCTCAAACTCATCTATGACTGAACGCACCGCAGGAGCCATAGTGTCATACATCTTGTAACAGGCATTGGCCACTCTGTTGCAAATCCAGAATGCAGATGTCGGAGAATATTCAAGCATACTTCCGTTACCTTCAGCAAAACACTCAGGAACAGCTGCGGTACTGGTATAAACAGGAGTGAGATATGATGTGGCTGCATCATCCGTTCCGAACCAAAGAAGACCTCCTACCATATCCGGAAGCCAGCCGCGGGACTGGCCTACAAACCAGAAACCTGTCTGCTGGGTGGCAATTGCCCTCTCGTTTGTATATTTCTTTCCTTCATACTCAAAGCCCATAGGCCTCCACCTGTAAGGAAGGGCATTGCCGCCTGCTCCTATATCCTGTGTCATATCCATAGGAGTACCTTCATAATGGTCTCTCATGACATCAGCTACATTCTTCATAGTGATTTTCCTCTCAGGCTTTACGAAAAGAGGAAACCTTTTGGTCTTGTCATATCCCATTGCATAGTCTATATAATCGTATGCATCCGCTGTCACTTCTTCTCCTTCCTCATTGAGATAAGTGAATTTCCCGTCGCACAGGATATTGAATGCCGACCACGCTCTTGCCTCACACCCGCGCATGGCACCGAACTCAAGCGGAGCATAAGCATCGCAGAAGCTGAACTCCTCATCCGGTCCTTCATAATAACCCATTTCTCTTGCAAATGAAATTACATCCTTTGAATAAATGCAGTTTTCAGGATCATTCAAAGGGAAAGTACTGATTCTTGCCTGATTGGCGTGGGCACAGATATATCCGTCCGGCACTCTCCGTGCTACCCAGACAATACCTTTCCTTACATTCTTTCCTTTTTCCTCCTTGATGCCCTTTCCGATAAGATCCATCACCCAGACTTCGTTCTTGTCTGCTATTGAAAAGGACTCGCCGCTGGAATAATAGCCGTATGTATCAGCCAGTCCAACAATAATATCAATAGCTTCCCTGGCAGTCTTCGCTCTCTGCAGAGCCACATAGATAAGAGAACCGTAATCCATTACACCAGTGGAATCCCACAATTCAGGCCTTCCGCCATAAGTAGTTTCAGCAATAATGAGCTGATGCTCATTCATATTTCCTACCGTCTGATAAGTATGGCGTGCCTGAGGAATCTGGCCGAGATACTTGGAAGTATCCCACTCATATATATCAAGCATTGTCCCGCGTTTCCAGTCTGCAGCCTTACGGTAGTACAATTCACCGAAAAGCTGGTGTGAATCGGCGGCATAGGAAATCATACAAGAACCGTCTGCACTTGCACCCTTGGTAACCAGCACATTTGTACAGGCCTCTGCCTCAGGAGCGGAGGAATAGATTGCCGCAGCGGCGGCCAAAGCAAAGAATAATCCGTGTTTCATATATCAAAGTTTTCTATCTGTCATAAACTACAAATCTTACAAAGATAATAAATTCGAGGATTCTTATAATAAAAACAGATTCGTATCATCATTTATGACTAATTATAATTTCCTGCATCATAACAAATCGTGACAAAAAGAATAATTGTTTTGCATTTTGATTACTTTTGTAAGACCAAGTTGAGCCAAAACGCTTGTTTTGGACAGTTGCTCACACCGGATATGATGAATTTCTTACAATATTTAACCTCCATTATATGTTCCCTGCTGCTGGTTTGCACTCAATCTGCAGCACAGGAGCGCCATATTCTTAAAGGCAAAGTTACAGATTCAAACACTGGGGAAACAATATATGGAGCTGGAATAAACATAAAAGGCACAGGTCTCTGGACTGTCACGAACAATAATGGAGAGTTCCGGTTTGATGGAATCCAGCCGGGGAATTACTCTGTTGCTGTAGCATGCCTGGGATATACTGACAAAGTATTAGAAACGTCCGTCTCCAAAGACAAAGACACTTATATTGAAATAACCCTTGAACTTAACACCCTTGCCCTTGAACAGGTAACAGTAACGGCGGAAAGGGGAAAAGACGGACTGAACACGTCTCTGACATTTGGAGAAACTGCTCTCCAGCATCTCCAGATGTCCAATATCACAGACGTGGCAGCCCTGCTTCCGGGAGGAAAGACTGTCAATCCCGACCTGACGTCAGACAATGTCATATCTCTTAGGGACGGCGGCACGCAGACAGGAAATGCAGCTTTCGGTACGGCACTTGAAGTTGATGGTGTAAGAATCGGCAACAATGCATCTTTCAACGAGCCGGGAGGTACAGGAACAAGGAATATTTCCACCGAAAACATTGAATCCATTGAAATAATAACCGGAGTCCCTTCCGCCGAATACGGCGACCTCAACAGCGGAATGGTCAAGATTCACACAAAAAAAGGAAGGACACCGCTGAATATAACATTTGCAATAAATCCAAGGACATACCAGGTATCTGCCTCAAAAGGTCTCAAATTTGAAAAAGAACGCGGGTTTCTGAATCTCAGCGCAGAGTGGACAAGAGCGACACAGAAACTTGCTTCTCCTTATACATCATATTCAAGAAGAGGAATTACAGCCACTTACAGCAACACGTTCAACGGCAACCTTAAATTTGAAGCCGGATTTGCAGGAAATATCGGAGGTATGAACTCCCAAAACGATCCAGACGCATACACCGGTACTTTTGAAAAGGTACGGGACAATGTATTCCGGGGGAATACTTCACTGACCTGGATGCTGAACAAAAGCTGGATTACGAACTTTAAATTTGATGCATCCGTAAACTTCAACGACAACAGGTCCAGAGAACACCTGTTTTTCTCGTCCGCATCGGTACAGCCTTCCGTACATAGTAAAGAAGAAGGTTACTTCATTGCAGACAAATTGCCGCTGAGCTATTTTACTGACAGGATTATAGATTCCAAAGAACTGGACTATGCTGCATCTGTCAAATACGAATGGTTCAGACGCTGGGGGAAAAAGACAAGCAACCTCAAGGCAGGAGTCCAATGGAAAGCCTCTGGCAATGAAGGAGAAGGAGAATACTATATCAATCCGTCCCTTGCATCAAACGGATACAGACCGCGCCCGTACGACAAATATCCCTATATGCACAATCTTGCTGCATATATCGAGGAAAACTTCACATTTCCTGTAGGGAAAACATCTCTGCACATTTCTGCCGGTGTCAGACTTGAAAACCTGTTTGTCAAAGGTACCGAATATAAAAAAGTCAGCAGCTTTTCCCCAAGACTCAATGCCAAGTGGACACTCGGCGACAGCTTTGCCATACGCGGAGGATGGGGAATCAGCGAAAAGCTTCCGTCTTTCTATATGCTCTATCCTGACCAGGAATACCGCGACATCCTGACCTTCAGCGCATCACACGGCGAAACAACTTCTTATGTATATTATACTCAGCCATATAAAATGCTATACAATCCTGAACTGAGGTGGCAGAGAAACAGCAACGCTGAACTGGGAATAGAAACATCATTCAAAGGCACAACCGTTACTCTTACCGGATATTATGGAAAGACCTCTGACCCATATAAATACACTGCAACATACACACCTTTTTCGTACAGCACCTACAGACTTCCAGACGGATTTTCAATGCCATCTGACGGAAAAGTAGAAGTTGACAAGAATAACGGAAATGTCAGTGTAACCGACGGCAGCGGAAACAGGACACAGATGGAACGCTCTGTTACAGACCGTAGTTTTTTCCAGACACAGATGGCAACCAACGGAGCTGACATACACAGGGCAGGAGCCGAACTTACCGTAGATTTTCCTGAAATCAATCCCATAAGGACAAGATTCCGCATTGACGCCAACTACGCATACACATATTATACGGACGAGTCTCTTTCATGGTTTTACCGTACAGGGTGGTCACACACGTCTGTAAAAAACAGGTCTTACCAGTATGTAGGCATATACGCCAACGGTGGCAACTTCTCATCAACCGCAAACGGGAAAAAGACACATTCAGCAGACGCCAACATCACTGCCATAACCCACATACCTCAGGCTCGTATCATCATCACCTGCAGGCTTGAGATGTCCCTGCTGAAACGCTCCCGTAACCTGTCTATATATAATGGAAAGGAACTTGCATACAATGTAACGTCCGCAGACAACTCTCCCACAGGAGGAAGCATATATGACGGGAACAGCTATACTGTCCAAAGGCCTGTAGCATATATGGATCTGGACGGCGAGATACACGAATTCACAGATGCCAATGCCACAAACCCGGAGTTCGCCAACCTGATGCTCCGCTCAGGAAATGCATTCACCTTCGCACAAGACGGATACGGAACATATCTGTCTGCTAACATCAGTATAACAAAAGAAATAGGAGACCACGTGTCCCTGTCATTTTTTGCCAACAACTTCACCAACTCAAGAATGTATGTAACATCGAAAGCAACTGGTGTCAGCGCTATTTTCACTCCCGCTTTTTATTACGGACTTACATGCAAACTCAAATTCTGACTGGAATGAAACAGATTGTAAAATACATATTATACATTATTCCGGCAATTGTCTTTTCCGGATGTTCGGGTCTTGCTGACGAGAATCCTTATTCTGATGCACTCAACACACTTACGATAGTTCCCACATATCCGGAAGGATTGGAAGATATACCATCAGAAGGAGTGTCCGTCCACATATCTGATATGGACAAAGGAGTGGAATACTCGTTGAAGACAGGGCCGGACGGCAAGGCTTACGCCAAAGTTACCAACGGAAACTACCGCATTACAGTCAGTTTCCGCACAGACGAATTCATATTCAACGGAAGTGCGGACAGAGTAAGAATAACCGGAGAAGACAAGAACCTGTCCGTAAATATGACTGTAGCCGAACCAGGTAAAATCGTAATAAAGGAAATCTACTGCGGAGGCTGCCTGAAATATCCACAGGAAGGCAACTACCAGTCAGACAGTTACATAATACTGCACAACAACACAGACCAGACTCAATACCTGGACAGTCTCTGTATCGGAACACTGGATCCGTACAACGCCGTAGGCACCAATGTGTGGATCGGGAAGGACGAGAACGGGGCATCCGTATTCCAGGATTTCGCTCCTGTAATCCAGGCCGTCTGGAAAATAAAGGGAGACGGAAAAACGTTCCCACTCAAGCCCGGAGAAGATGCCGTAATCTGCATCTTCGGTGCGATAGACCACACTGTACAGTATCCTATGTCCGTCAACCTCAACAAACCGGACTATTTCGTATGCTATAATCTGGAGTATTTCCCGAACACAAAATACCATCCCGTCCCCGGAGACAAAATTCTTCCTGAAAGGCATCTCGAAGTCGTTATAAAGACAGGGCAGGCTAAAGCATATACTTTTTCCTTCAGTTCTCCTGCCGTGGTGATTTTCAAGGCCAAAGGCACAACTGTCGAAAAATTTGTCAGTAACGAAAATTCCCTGATGCAAAAGCCGGGAAGCAATGTTGACAAGATTGTCAGGCTGCCTCTTGACTGGATAATTGACGGCGTGGAAGTCTTCACTGGAAACGCTTCCGGCAACACCAAGCGTATCAATCCTGCAATTGATGCCGGATATGTCAAATTTTCCGCTCCTTTTATGGGACATACTCTTTTCCGCAAGACTGACGAAGCAGGCACTGAAAAGAAAGGATTTGAAGTTCTGGAAGACACAAACAACTCTATGAATGATTTTTACGAACGGGAAAAACAATCTCTGCATGAATAAGGCCAGACACATACCTCTATTGTTGACACTGCTGCTCATGATTGGATGGACAGCGGCAGCGCAGCCTTTTGACCGCATAGAAAGGCGCAATTTCTGGAACTCGGGAAGGAATATAAACGGCCTGCGGTGCGACTCCCTTACCATATCTGACGCCAGAATATACGGAGGATATGAAAGCGGAGGACTTAGAGACACTTATATGGCATCTTCCGCATGGAACGTAGGAGCAATAGCCAGAACTATAGTACATCTGAAGAAATTCTCGATGAACGGAATGTTTTCATTTGAAAACAATTCAGGGAAACAAATGACAGGATCAATGTCCGGAAGGCCAGGAAGATTTCCTGTAGAAATCATTGAATTTACTCCGGGTAACAAAAACAGACAGACATATTCTTTCTCAGGAGGAATCACTGCAGATATTGCAGAAAACTGGAGGATTGGCGGAAAAATAGATTTCACTTCAGAGAACTACACCAAACGTAAAGACCTCAGACATACAAACTATATACTGGACCTGAGTGTTGCACCCGGACTTCTGTACCACCACGGCGACTTTTCAGCCGGACTGAATTACATTTTCAGCAAAAGTGCAGAAACAATATCAGCGGAAGTACTGGGTGTATCATCCGGTTCATATTATGCATTCATAGACAAAGGACTGATGTATGGAGTTTATGATATCTGGGACAATGACGGAATACACCTTAAAGAGTCAGGAGTCAACGGATTTCCTACAAGAGAACTGTCAAACGGAGCTGCTGCACAGATACAGTGGAAAGGCCTATATGCAGAACTGGAATATACTCACTCTTCCGGCAAAAGCGGAGAAAAGCAGACCGTATGGTTCCGGTTCCCGTCAGACAATATTGCCGCAAGAGCAGGATTCAAGGCCGAAAAAGACAATACAGGACATTATCTCAGGGCTGAAGCCGTCTGGAAGAATCTCTCAAACTATGAAAGTGTTCTTAGACAAGATACAGACAACGGAGTCACCATAACAGAAGTATATGGAGAAAACCGCATCCTGAAAAGCAAGTCTTTTACTGTAAACACTGAATATGAAATAGTTGCAAAGAACTGGGAGTTCTGCGCCGGAGCCGGATTTGACGGAATCCAGACTCTTGCGTCCCCTGTTTTCCCATTCATTTACTACAGAAAAACATTCACAGGTGAAGGATATGCCGGAGCTATGGTAAAACTGGGAAACTTCGACCTCAGGGGGCTGATCAGCTACAGGCAAGGCAAGTGGTCCGACACGACAAGCAGCGCAAAAAATGACACGGAAGTTTCCGGAGAACCTTACAGACTTGCTGAATTTGACGCCAAGCACATGGAATATCTGACAGCAGGCCGCATATCGGCATCACTTTCTCTCAGGTTCAACTTCAAAAACGGCATATATATCGAAGCATCAGGAAAATATAGAAGGGGAATTGATATTGAATTTCTTAATGGAAAAGACAGGTGGTATTCAGGACTATCTACCGGATACACATTCTGAAAACATTTTAAAATCAACAAATACAATAAATTATGAAACGCTTATTTTATTTTGCAGCAGCTGCCATAGCATTGGCGGCCTGCAGTAAAGCTGAAGACGGGAACACCAACGGAGGCAACAACGGTACTGACAATGAAACCAACAAGGATTTCATCGAAAACGAAGGCTCATTCACCTATTTCGGGGATACCTACAAAACAGTGAAACTGGAGGACGGAACAGTATGGATGGCAGAACCACTGCGATACATACCTGAAGGATTTACACCTTCATCTGATCCTGAGGATGATGCAGCGCATATCTGGTATCCTTACACAATAAAGGACGGAACAGCCGTTGCCGCGACATCTGAAGAAGAGACTAAAAAATATGGATATCTGTACGATATCCAGGCTGTTTTCGGCAAGGAAGTGACTGTAGATAACTTCAAGTCATTTGAAGGCCTGCGCGGAATCTGTCCGGAAGGATGGCATATTCCGACCAGAGCCGAATTCATAGCCCTCTGCGGCTCTTCGACAAAGGCCGTAGGTGAATCAAGCAACATTTCCGACAAGGATGCACTGTTCTATGATGAAGAATATGACGGAGCAAAGGTAGGAACACTGAACGAGGCCGGATGGAATATGGTCCTCGGAGGCTATCGCCAGCAAAACAGCTTCACTACCAAGGGAATATACTCAGTAAAACCAGTTATCTCCGATGCAAACTGTACCGTAAGCGGTTACTACGGCAACCCTGCCTTGACATACATTATGTCATCTACGGGCTATAATCCTCATTATGACAGCAAGACAGAAGAACTTACCAAAATCCAGTTCTTCAGCCTTATGACTACATTTACGAAGGCCAAATATCCGGAAGGACGGCTTTCCGCAGCATATTGTACGTCATCATCAGGCCAACAGGTGCGCTGCGTAAAAGACAAAAAGTAAAACAGCTGACGCACATTAAAAAAGGCAGTCTCGAAATTTCCGGACTGCCTTTTTCTTATATATAGTTACAACTGTACTATTCCTTCTCTGTAATTACATCTGGATTGTCAACTGACAAATCCCCTATAGACTGCCCTTTTGCGAGCCAGAGTTTTGTAAGAGGATTGCCAATGGCATTTACTTTTTCAAGCTCGGCATTTGAACTTAAATCCAACTCTTTGATCTTGTTTGAACTGCAATCCAGCTCTGTAAGTGCTACAAGCGTAGAGACATTGAGTTCAGCAAGATCTGCATTGCTGCAATCAAGTTTTGTTACTTTGGAACATCCTGATACATTGAGAGATGATATAAAGTTTCCTCCGACATTCACCTTCAACAGTTCTTTAAATGCTCTCAAATCCAACTCTCCCTTAATCCTGTTTGAAGAACAGTTGAAAGACGAAAGCTTGGTACATCCGTCTATTTTAAGATCCTCTATCATATTTGCGTCACATCTGAGTGTGGCAATCTTAGTGTTTGCAGAAAGATCAAGCGCCAGGATTGAATTATCATAGCATTCCAGGAACTCAAGTTCGGGCAGACCGGACAAATCAATCGCAGAAAGATTGTTCCTGTAGCATCCCAGTGTCATCAGTAACGGAAGATCCTCAAGATCAAGTGTCTCCAGACCGTTTGAGCCGCAATTCAGTACCTTCAGTACAGGACATCCTTTCACTTCCAGTGACATGATAGCATTCTGGCTCACATCAACATATACAAGTTTCTGAAAATCTGATACATTAAATGTCTTGAGAGCATTCTTATACGCCTGAATCATCTGAATATTAGGACAATCATTAAAATCAAGAGCCCCAAGACTTTCATTCACATTTCCATAATACTGTGCAAGGGAAGTACATCCTGTCAGTTTCACTTCCTTAAGAAGGTTATAGGAGCAGTCAACATAAGTGAGTTTACTCAATCCGCTCAAATCCAAAGAAGTGATGGCATTGAAGTCACACTCGAGTTCCTCAAGATTCTTGCAGTATTCAATACCTTTCAAGGATTTGACCGGCACAGAACCTTCTATCGACTCATCAAAACCTACATATATCTGCTTTACAGCCAGCGCCTCTTCTGTTGACAGGTATCCATCCCCGTTGGCATCATAATAAGAAAGCATCCAGTCCATAAAAGTATCATCCTCAAACGCCACCATTCCGTCAGGAGCTACTCCTCTTCCCGCCTGGGACACCTTTACATCCAGCTTTTTTCCAATATCTCCGGCATCAGTCATGGCATATACCGTTATGATTCCCTCACGTATCTCAGGCTCCATATTCCTTTCCGCCGTAAAGGAAAGCCCCCTGACTGTCTTTTCTATTTCAAGCCAGGATACATTTTCCGTATAACCCCACGACGGAGCATTGGTAGTAACATCCAGCAGCAAAGTCGATTCCCTGTTTGTAAACTCAATACTCTCCTGAGAGACAGATATATCATAATCAGTTTCTGCATTTTCAGGTTTTTCACTGCAAGCCGGGAAGCCTGACAAAACTGCTGCCGAAACGGCAATCCCCCAAAAAATCCTCAATACTTTTTTCATTCCTTAAAATTCTAAATCCAATTTTAACTGAAACTGCCAATAGGCTGCCCGTCTTTGTTTCAAGTACGGGCAACCTTACTGACCATAAATTATTTATATGACTTTACGCATCTTACTGCAAAACCGTCTCCCCATGAGTTATCGGATGTCTTGTTATTGACAAGCGGCCATGATACAGTAAAGCTGTATGCACGCTCCTTAATCATCATCTCGCCGTTCCATATTCCAAAATATCCGTCTTCACCAGCTACATCAGACTGAGCTCCCTTGCTTGTAGGATGGGCGCTTCGGTATCCCTGGAACGGGAACCATACAGTCTCTCCTGCATCTGTAGTACAAGTGATGCCTTTTCCCGGAAAACGCAACGCTGTGCTTTCCACTACTGCAAACGCCTGATTTCTCGGAATCTGATATCCTGGAGGACAAGGGTCATAAACAGACTTCTGGAACGGTCTCCAAAGAGACTTGTCCTTATCGTAGTTCCAGTCATACTCGATATTGGAAGTATGCAGCCAGTTTGCCTGGCTCGAATCCGGACCGCCATAAATAAACTGCATAGGATGTGCTGTCGCATTAGCCACAGACCCTACGGCAGGAGAACATTCAACAGACTCCCATTTTGCCTGACTGTATGCAGTATTGCACACTGTATTCTCGCTGCTGGTAGAGAACGGCTTGGCATCACGTTCGCCTGAGGAGTTATATCCTACTTCTTCCTTGGTGGCATTGATAAACGGATCCTTTCTTCCCCACTGATACAGAAGTCCGTAAGAAGCTTCTCCTTCCACTGCAGTAGCTCCAAGATTCCTGTCCATAACATAAAATCCGTCAGTAGTACCAAGTCCGTCTCCTGTAAAGTTGTTTCCAAAATCATATGTAGCAGGAACATCTGTCAGCCATATATGCCATGACCATACGATTTCATTCTTGTCATTGAATGCTGCTATAAGGACGTTTCCTTTCTTGTCAGATGCTGTGAAAGAGATGGTTCCTTCCTCACTATTGTACTTTATATCGGAAACAAGGGAGTTTCCTTCAGCACCATCAACTTTGGTAGCCCACAACCAGTCAGCCTTGGCAATGCCGGAAATACTGGAGTTATCAACCTTGCGAGTACGGAACTTGTACTCTCCGGCAAGATGCACCATATAGGAGTTTGCTGATCCGAAACGGCTCAAATTGCTGTCATCATCGCCCTGGCCTGCTTCCCAATCTACAGAACCGAGTGAGGTAATCTCATTGCGTGATACAGCCTTGCCCTGAAGTTCAACGGTGTACTGCTGTCCGTTGACATCAGAAAGGACGAGTACGAAACCTTCTGCATATTCACCTGCAGGAACAACGAAATTGAAATCCTGACCGGCAGATACATCAACACCTGCCCCACAATCTACAGTAACTGACTTTGAAGCATTTGCATTTATTGAAAAAGCAAAATCAGAAGCGGTCAAATTAATAACACCCTCACCTGCAAGGCGGTCATTTCCAGCACTTTGAAGTTCGAGGGATGTTATTTTACGTGGTCCTGAAACTTTAACAGACACGACCCCTGCAAGATACTTGAAAGCAAGGTTATTGTCTGAAGATGCAGCAGCTGCAGGATTTACAGAAGAAATGCCTGCTGTGAAACTCTGCTTTACAGGGATATTTACACGCATCCTCGAACCTGTAATTCCATCAACCGAAGCACTTGATGTAGAAGCATAGTACTTGTCAGCATTGGCGACAGGACCGAACTCACCGTTAGCAGTACCTTCCCCGCTGCGAAGCGTTACCGGAGAGCCGTTTACATAAATAGGGACATTGCTTTTCCATACAAACGAAGACTTGTCTGCAGGAGTCTCCATAGTAGCTTGCAGATATGTCAGGTTCTCCTCTGAGACAGGCTCATATACAACATCTGCAGAGACGGTCTCACCCCTCTTGATTTCAAGAACATCCACAGACTTATCCAGCATGACTCCGTTTTCTGTATCATACATAGTAATCTTGAAGCCGCCATACGCACCTGCCGGAATCCACATACTCACAGATACAGGCGAACTGCCAAGCTGAAGACCTTCGCCTCCGATATTATATGTAAGGACATTTGACGAAGCCGACTCATCCCAAACAATTGCCGGCACACCGGAAAAGTTCAAGGACACAGTCGCCGTTCCGGCAAGCTTAGTCCCCGATATTTCACTAAGGACCACTTTCTTTATCTTCTTGTCTCCCGTAACATTTAGTTTTAATTCTCCCAATAAGTTCTTGCATAGCTGTCCGGAGAAATTTTTTACCATAAAGTAAGTTGCCCGTTTGAGTCGTCCTCCGGAACATTAGCCGACTC
>URDD01000020.1 GCA_900546395.1 uncultured Bacteroidales bacterium
TTCAAAAAGTCACAGAAAACATCCTCAAAAATACCTCATAAAATTTATAATGACAAAAATTTAAACAACTTCTAAAAGAGTTTGGTTGAAAATTTTGCGAAATTACTCTTTTTTTAGCAAAATTTTGCGTCTGTATTCTCTTGTTTTTTTTAAAATGGTATTCTTAATGTTTGAATTATGTTTTGTTTGATAGAAATTCATATATAAATTTGCACTTAAATGAAAAGAAAAGTAACCATATAAAAATAATAATTTTAAAAAACTGTGATTATGAAGACAATTCTTTTGTTTTTGTATTTATTTGCAGGCATCCATAATTTGCCGGAGTCAATATTTGTAAACGGTGACAGCTTTCATGTTCAGGGTATCGCATTGGATAAGCAGCAGGAGTGTATGTACTGCTCTTTTACAAGTGCTTTTTTCAAGACAGACATGCAAGGTAATATCACTGCTTCCGTTACAGGAATCAACGGACACCTTGGAGCAATGACATGGGATCCTGAAGAACGCAAGGTATATGCTTCCCTCGAATTCAAGGACGATGTCATAGGTGCGAGCATATCAAAGAAGCTGGGAGAAGATACTTACTCCCGCTCCCAGACGAGTTTCAATATAGCTGTAATAGATGTCGATAAAATAAAGGGATTCAACGTTCCTGCGGACAGTGTAATGACACTTATTCGCGTAGAAGATGCCATTGAAGACTATATGGCTACCGTAAATGTAGATGGAAAAGCTGTTGACCACCGTTTTGCCTGTTCAGGAATAGACGGAATCACCATAGCTCCGGCATTTGGAAAAGGAGCAAACTCGGATGAACGTTGCCTTTATGTAGCATACGGGGTATATGGCGATACGGACAGGATAGACAATGACTATAATGTCCTGCTTTGTTATTCACTTGATGACCTTACCAATCCTTTGCACAAATACTTCATTTTTACAGGCAATACCACGTGGGGAGTCCAGAATATGGCGTATGACAGGCATACAGGTAAGATTTTCCTGGCTGTCTATAAGGGGAAAAAGCCTCAATATCCGAATTATTCCCTTTATTCGCTCGATATGGACCAGACTCCTTTCAAGGCAAGACTTGTGAATGTCCCTTATTATAAAAAGAAGGTAGAGCAGCTTGTGCTGTCGGACTCAGGCCTGAAAGATGAGAAAACAGGAATCAGCGGCTGGCATTTCAAATGGGGAAGTACAGGATTCTGTCCTCTTGGAGACGGTTTGTATTATATAAGCCACAATGGCAAGGAAAATGGCAAAAACTATTGCCGTGCAACTCTTTACAAATGGAACGGATCTCCGGAGAAGGCTTTTGACGCAGTTTCCGAATAGACATTGCATATTATTGTTGGTATGAATAAATTCAAAGGTTATTTTTATGGCATAGCCACATCGGTTACTTTCGGTCTTATCCCTTTGTTCACGCTGCCTCTTATGGGGATGGGAATGGAGTATGATTCTATTTTGTTTTACAGGTTTCTTTTTGCAACCATAGCCCTCGCCATAGTTATGGCAGTAAAGAAAGAATCATTCAAAGTGGAGTGGAGTGATGTACCTATGCTTTTCCTTCTGGGAATATTCTATACATTCTCATCTATGTTTCTTCTGTTGGGATATGACTATATGGGAGCAGGTGTGGCTACTACTCTGCATTTTACATATCCGGTTTTCGTGACACTGTTCATGTTCCTGCTGTTCAGGGAGAAAACATCTTTGCTGACATGGCTGGCAATACTGATGGCTATAGGGGGAGTGGCAATGTTGTCGATTACAGGAACGGAAGTGAATGCCAGCCTGAAGGGTGTGATAATAGTTTTGTTGTCGGCCGTGGCATATGGCAGCTATATTGTCGCTGTAAACAAATCCAGGGTCAGGCGGATCAACAGCAGGAAAATGGCGTTTTATGTATTTGTGTTTACTACCATTATACTCGGAGTAAAGGATGTGGCTGGAGGTTCCGGCATCCAGCCCATTCCTGGTATGGAAGCCTTGGGATGTATGATTCTTCTGGCTGTCCTGCCGACAGTGATTTCTAATATAACTCTTGTTGCCGCCGTACAAAATATAGGGGGTACAATGACTTCAGTCCTTGGGGCAATGGAACCTCTTACGGCAGTCTGTATCGGTGCACTGGTCTTTGGCGAGGCATTTACAATCCGTGAAGGGGTCGGGATTCTTCTGATACTTGTAGCTGTTTCCCTGTTAATCCTGAGCGGAACCATACAGAAGTCTGTATCAAAGGTCTTGAAAAAAGTGCGCCCGCGCCATGCTTGACGGAACAGACGTTTGGTTTTATTATATTTTTGTTAAACCTGTCTTTTTTTGAGTGATATTTTCTATATTTGTTACCTGCGCATTGGATATGTGCAGGTAATTTTTAATTATGGATGACTATGTTTACTTTGACAGACGGACAGGTGACAGTGGCGGTTTCTTCTCATGGAGCTGAACTGTGCAGTATAAAGAGGAATGAAGTCGAATATTTGTGGCAGGCAGACCCCGCATTCTGGAAAAGGCATTCTCCGGTACTGTTTCCTATAGTAGGCAGCTTGTGGAACGGAACTTTCAGATATTGCGGCAGGGAGTACGGAATGAGTCAGCATGGCTTTGCAAGAGACAGAGAGTTTGAGCTTATATCGCAGAGTGACAATGAGATAATGTTTGCGCTTGATTCTGATGATGCATCAAGAGAGGTTTATCCGTTTGATTTCAGACTTGAAATAGGTTACCGTCTTGAGCAGAGGAAAATAAAGGTGCTATGGACTGTAAAGAATAATGGGAATGACAGGATGTTTTATCAGATAGGTGCACACCCCGCATTTTATTTCCCTGATTTTGATGTTGAAGCAGAGAAAAACGGATATTTTTCATTTGGGAAGAAAGGCGAGCCTGTAAGTGACCTTGAATACCTTCTCATTAAGGAAAAAGGGTGTGCTGATGTGGAGAAAAAGCACAGAATTCATTTGGAAAAAGGTCTTATGCCAGTGGCTGTCAATACTTTTGATGATGACGCCCTTATAGTGGAGAATTCTCAGGTAGATAAGGTCGTTCTCCATACGCCTGCTGGAAAGCCTTGGCTTGCGCTGTCATTTGATGCACCTCTGGTAGGGCTTTGGTCACCTCCTGCGAAGAATGCCCCGTTTGTCTGCATAGAGCCGTGGTACGGCCGCTGTGACAGGGCCGGATTCGAAGGTGAAATCAGCGAAAGAGACTGGATTCAGTCACTTGCTTCAGGAGAGTCATTCTCCTGCTGTTATACTATAGAACTATATTAAGAAGCTGTTTTTTATATTTACGAACTTAGAAACTGCCTGGTCATCAGGTGGTTTCGCTTGAGTCGTCTGAAATCTTTGCAAGCGACTCTTAAAATCCCCAAAATACGATGAAAAATTTTGTGCAGAATTATGTTGACGGATTCATGGCCGGACTTGTAGCCAGCAATCCTGGTGAAAAGGAATTTCACCAGGCTGTAAAGGAAGTGCTTGAAAGTGTTGCCCCTTATATAGAGGAGCACCCTTATCTTATGGACCAGAAAGTTCTGGAGCGTATAGCCGAACCTGAACGTGTGATAATTTTCCGCGTTCCATGGCTTGACGACGAAGGAGAGATACATATCAACAGAGGGTATCGAGTCCAGATGAACAGTGCCATAGGACCTTATAAGGGAGGTCTCCGTTTTCATCCGAGTGTAAACCTGAGTATTATGAAGTTTCTTGCGTTCGAGCAGACATTCAAGAACAGTCTCACAACACTTCCAATGGGGGCTGCCAAGGGAGGCTCGGACTTCAACCCTAAAGGCAAGTCTGACAATGAAGTGATGCGTTTCTGCCAGAGCTTTATGACAGAGCTTCAGCGTCACGTGGGACAGGACACTGATGTGCCTGCCGGAGATATAGGTGTCGGCAGCCGGGAAATCGGATATATGTTCGGACAATATAAAAGGTTGAGGAACGAGTTTACCGGAGTATTGACAGGCAAAGGTTTGAATTGGGGCGGAAGTCCTCTCAGACCGGAGGCAACAGGATACGGAGTATGTTATTTTGCCAGTGCGATGCTTGCGACCAGAGGAGACAGTTTTGAGGGAAAGACTGTTGTAATTTCAGGATCGGGAAATGTGGCCCAATATGCAGCACAGAAGGCCCTGCAACTTGGTGCAAAAGTGGTAACTTTCTCCGATTCAAACGGATATGTTTATGATCCGGCAGGGATAGATGAGGAAAAACTGGCTTATGTCTTTGAATTGAAGAATATATATAGGGGCAGAATCAGGGAATATGTGACGCGTTATCCTGATGCGCAGTATTTTGAAAATGCACGTCCCTGGAATGTTAAATGTGATATAGCCTTGCCTTGTGCGACTCAGAATGAAATTGACGGCGAAGATGCAAGGTCATTGGTGTCAAACGGATGTATTTGTGTGGCTGAAGGGGCAAATATGCCTTCTACGCCAGAAGCAATAGAAGTATTCCAGAAGGCAAGAATATTATATTCTCCTGGAAAGGCTTCCAATGCAGGAGGCGTGGCTACTTCCGGACTTGAGATGTCCCAGAACTCTATGAGGATCAAATGGACGGCAGAGGAAGTTGACGGACACTTGCACCGTATAATGAATGACATTCACGAAGCCTGTGTAAAATACGGTACGGAAGAGGACGGATATGTAAACTATGTAAAGGGAGCCAACATAGCATCATTTATAAAGATAGCAGATGCGATGATGGCTCAGGGTCTTGTTTAGAAAATTTCTGCGAGTGGGGCAAAATGTTTGCCTTACCCATTTTTCTTATACTCAGGGTGGCGTTCAAGCCATATGGCAGCATAACTGCAGGTAGCTTCGGGCCTGAGGCCTTCAGACTGGGCATAGTCGTAAGCTGCCTTTACCAGGGCTGCGGCGATGCCTTTCCCTCCGATTTCCTTAGGGACAATGGTGTGTCTTATGTCAAGCACGCCATTATCCTTTATATATGACACATAGGCAGTGAATCCCAGGATTTCTGTCTGGAATCTGCAGCCTTCAATATCATGTGTGATTTTCAACTCGTCAGAGCCGGCCTGCTGTTCGGCGAGTTTCTTGCGATAAGCATCCATTCTTTTTCTCCAGGCTGCTTTTTTGGCTTTTTCAGCTGCAGCCTTTCTTTCCAGATATGCATCGAATTTATTTTCCAGATAATTGTCAGCCATACGTTTATCCTCTTACATAGTGGGGCATTTCTTCCGGGATAACCATCGAAATCTCACACAGCCCGGCGACTTTTCCGTTTTCTTTCCATGCACTCTGATATATCATTTTCTTCAGCCCCTGTTTTTCTATCGTGTAGGCGTTCTGCCCTCCTGTTTCCAGAAGATTGTGTATTATGGCTTTTGATCTTTCGCTATGACAGTCCATCAGGTTTTTCCCTATAAGGTTGCCATGCTTTATATAGGTGGCTCTGGCCTTTTCGTTCATATATAGAATGACACCGTTACAGTCGCATACTGTTATGGCGCAGTTGAGTTCGAATGCCCAGTCTGGCAGATTCTTGTTTCCCATAATTGTATTGGCTATTTGATTGTACTTGTAACTTTCTGTAAAGAAGATTCTTGTCCTATTCAAGACACTGGTCCAGATTTTTGATAATCTGTTCTTTGTCCATATCCTTGCCGATAAATACCATTTTTATCATCCTGTCACCGTATTTTTCGTCCCAGTCTCTCATAAATCCCGGATCCTGGCGCATTAGCTGGAGCCTGTCTTCTTCCGGTGCCGTAGCATACCATTTTCCCGCTTCGCGGAGGATTTTCTGCTTGCCGGCCTGCTCGAACATATAGGACATGTCAGTATTGTCACTGAAATAGCAGATACCCTTGGTCCTTATGATGCTTGAAGGCCATTTTCTGGCTACGAAACTGTCAAATTTGTTGAGGTCCAGGGCCGGTCTCCTGTAATATACGAATGTGCTTATCCCGTATTCTTCCGCTTCGCCTTCGCCATGGTGGTGATGATGGTGGCACGTGCAGCTGTCATCGTGATGGCAGTCGCAGCCATGCTCTCCGTGTCCGTTATGCACGTGGCTGTGGTGTTCTTCGTGAGCATGATGTTCGTGGTGGTGATTGCCCCCCTGAAGCCTTGCTTCCTGCTCCTGTTCTTCCGTTGCAACGCTTTCTATGCCTCTTATCCATCCGGCAGAAGTGGCAGTGCGTTCGAAGTCAAACAAGCCTGTATTCAGAATCTTGTCAAGATCGATATCGGCATAGTTGCATTCGATTATTTCCGCCCCGGGCTGGAGAGTATGCAGGATGTGCTTTATTCTTCCCAGCTCTTCAGGTGTAACCTCAGATGCCTTGTTCAGAAGGATGATGTTACAGAACTCAATCTGCTGTATTATCAGATTTTCAATGTCTTCTTCATCTATGTTTTTGCCGGTAAGGTTTTCTCCGCAGCCGAATTCGCTCTGCATACGCAGTGCATCCACTACAGTGACAATGCTGTCCATCCTGCAGATGCCGTATTTGGTATAGGCGCCGCCAAGAGAAGGTATGGAGCATATTGTCTGTGCAATAGGCTCAGGCTCGCAGATTCCGCTTGCCTCAATCACGATATAGTCGAATTTTCCGGACTTCATCAGTTCAAATACCTGCTCTATCAGATCTGTTCTGAGAGTGCAGCAGATACATCCGTTCTGGAGAGCTACCAGACTGTCGTCCTGTGTTCCGACGACACCTCCTTTCTGGATAAGGCCGGCATCAATGTTTACTTCACCGATGTCGTTGACTATTACGGCAAATCTGATTCCTTTAGTATTGGAGAGAATATGATTTACAAGTGTGGTCTTTCCGCTTCCCAGATATCCTGTAAGCAGAAGTACCGGTATGTCCTTTCTGTTCATTTTCAAATTTAATTTTTAAATGTGGCCATTAACCCAATGTGCGGAATGGCCTGTTGACAAAAGAACAAAAATACATTTTTTTATCATTCGTTGTCCTTCTTTCCGAAGAGTTTATCTACGATAAGTGCTATGGCTCCGTCTCCAGTCACATTGCATGCTGTACCGAAACTGTCCATCGCGATGTAAAGGGCAATCATCAGAGCGAGGTCATTGTCCCCGAAACCGAGCATCGAAGACAGGATTCCAAGAGATGCCATAATTGCTCCGCCCGGTACTCCGGGAGCAGCTACCATTGTGATTCCGAGCATGAAGATAAATCCGGCGAACATCTGGAAATTGTAGGGGAGTCCTTGCAGCATCATAAGTGCCAGTGCACAGCAGACTATTTTCAATGTACTTCCTGACAGGTGTATGGTAGCGCATAACGGAATGGTGAATCCTGCTATTTCCTCTTTTACTCCGTTTGATACAGCCTGCTTCATAGTCACAGGGATTGTCGCTGCTGATGACTGTGTCCCTAGGGCGGTAAAGTATGCCGGCATCATCCTCCAGAGAAGCTTGAAAGGATTTTTCCTGACCGTGGCTCCGGCTATGCTGAACTGCAGTATGAGCAGTAGGATATGCAGGATGAAAATTACAGCTATGATTTTTATGAATACTGAAAGTATATTCATTACCTGGCCTGTATGGGTCATATTCAGGAAAATGCCGAATATGTAAATAGGAAGTACAGGAATGATTGCCGATTTGATTGTCTTTTCAATTATATTTCTGAATTCCTTGAAAAATTCCATCATAGTGTCAGCTTTGCTGTACGCAATTCCAAGTCCGAGGAGGAATGCAAGGACAAGGGCTGTCATAACTCCGAATGGAGCAGGTATGTCTATTGTGAAATATGGTTTTATGTCTTCAGGACTTAATACAGAGGTCAATGCCATATTGTCTTTAAGGAGAGGGGGAAACGTCAGTTCTCCGACGCCGAATGCCAGAAATCCTGAGAACAGGGAACCGATATATGCGAGCAATACTGTGACAATCAGCATTTTTCCTGCTTTTGTACCAATATCGGCTATGGCCGGGGCTACAAGTCCTACTATAATCAGTGGGATGATGAAGTTCAGAAACTGGCTGAACAGTCCGTTGAATGTGACAAAGATTCTTACAATTTCCAGCGGCAAAATATATCCGGCTCCGATTCCCAGGGTAATTGCAATAATGATTCGTGGCAGCAGTCCTATGTGAAAGGACCGGGTCTTGTTGCTCTTTGTGCTTGAGTCCATGGTTATTTTTAGTGAATGTGGTTAATTAGCGGTACGAAGATAGTATTTTTTTGCAAAACGGAAAGAATGACTACATTTGCGCCCGTTTTCAAGGAAACTGTTCTTCGGTTTCAAAAATTGGTTGGTATGATACGTCAGTTTGCTGTATTGTTCGGATGTCTTGCACTTGGAGAACTCGTGGTCTATCTGACCGGAGTACGCCTTCCTTCCAGCATCATAGGGATGCTGTTGCTTGCTCTTTTTCTTAAACTTGGCTGGGTCAAGCTCAGATGGGTCCAGACTTTATCAGATTTTCTGATAAGGAATCTCGGATTCTTTTTCATACCGCCGGGAGTGGCGCTTATGATGTATTTCGATATCATAGCGGCAGAGTTCTGGCCTATCGTCATCGCTACAGTAGTCAGTACTCTTCTGGTAATCGTCACTACCGGATGGACACATCAGCTGGCGCGCAAATGGCTCTGTCTTGTCAGCAGAAAGAAAGGAGGTGCGAAATGAGTTTTTTCGGGAACGGGTATTTTTTGCTTGCCCTTACTTTCGGCCTGTTTTATATGGCTAAGAAAATGCAGGAAAAAACCGGATGGATGCTTCTTAATCCGATTCTGGTGACAATCGCTTTGCTCATTGCCTTCCTTAAGCTTTCCGGGACGAGTTATGAGAAGTACAGCGAGGCAGGGCGATTTGTGGAGTTTTGGCTCAAGCCTGCTGTAGTTGCTTTGGGAGTGCCTCTTTATCAGCAGTTTGAGGTTATTAAGAAGCAGTTGCTGCCAATATTGGTTTCACAGTTTGCAGGATGTGTTGCAGGAGTCGTTTCCGTAGCCTGGATAGCGAAGCTTTGCGGGGCTCCGGTAGAGATAATCTATTCTCTTGCACCAAAGTCGGTTACGACTCCTATTGCTATGGAGGTTTCGCAGGCATTGGGGGGAATACCGTCGCTGACAGCCGCTGTGGTGGTCTGTGTGGGTCTGCTGGGAGGTATCGCAGGATTCAAGGCGATGAAGCTTATGCGTATAGGAAGTCCGATTGCGCAGGGACTTTCACTTGGTACTGCAGCCCATGCCTTCGGTACTTCAGCTGCATCTGAAATCAGCCAGAGGTACGGTGCTTTTGCCAGTCTCGGTCTGATAATGAACGGAATATTGACAGCTCTTCTGACTCCTGCCATCCTGCAGCTGATGGGACTGCTATAAGCAACTGCTCTCCACCTGCATATCTCCGTCCCGGTTTTATCAATAACTTTGAATCTGTCTTGTCCTGATTTTGGTTGCCTCCGATTGTCCGGGAGGGAAAAGGGGTGTTTCCAGGACAAAGCAGTTAGAAAGACCTGCAGTCAGGACACCTTTGATGTCTCCTTATTTTTGACATATCACGACTTTAATGAAGATCATCTTATTAAAGTATTTATAACTATAGATATATCAATAACTTATACATGGCTTTGCCAACCCGAAATGTCCATTATACATAAAATAATAAAAGCCCCGACTTTCACAAGCAGGGACTTTTATCACCTAATATTTAGGTAATATGATTCATACTTCTGCAAGTTTACGTTATATTTCTGACAATTCAAAATAATCATTACGTTTTTAAAAATTTCCAAGAAAACAACTTGGATGGGAGTCGACAAGCCAGATTGTCATTTCCGATCCGGTAATGAAAGTGTGGCTTAAAAAAGAGTTGGTGCTACAAGTCAGTCGTATTCTTACCGGAATTATAAATAGGACGAACTATTTTCTTTACTGAAGTCTTCATAGGACTTGCATTTGTTTTCTCCTGCTGGAAAGGCACAAACTCACCTATGTCAGAAATGCCGTCTTTAGACTTGTTTATAAGTGAACGGAATACCTTGGTAAAGTTACCGTCAGTATCAATGGCTACAGCAACAATAGTACAGTCTGAATCATATGGCAGGAAATATTGAATCTCCTTACGCATAGTACCATTATTCTTGGTATAGAGTTCATTAATCCAGAACTCATCATTGAATGTCTGTTCATCAGTAAGATTATCCGGATATACAGAGAAGTAGGTATCACGAACATCTCCTGTTGTCTCGACCTTTAATGGAATGCAATACAGATTCTGACCGCCGAACTCTTCGTATCCCACGAAATTAGCAGAGATTTCGTCTCCATCCCAATACTTGTCAAAGGCAATTTTAACTGTAGCATCTGACAACTTCTCACACTTTGTTGTAAAAGAAGCGCCTCTGAATATTTTTCCGGTATGATTACCAAGCAGTTCATCTACTGGCAATGCTATAGGTACATATTCGGTAGTTGCACTCAATTCCTTAAACTCATATGCCGCCTCTCCGCGTGAACCGACTGCTCGGAAATAATCCAGAGGAGTCTGGATTGTACCTTCAAGAATCAGACTCTGGATAGTCAGGTTGATTCCATGTAGAATCTCTTCGTCTGTTGTTCCTGCCGGAACGACATCCCAATAGTAAAGCAGAGTTTCAGGAGTTCCGAATGCTGTGACGCGTGCACTTCTTACTGTAATGTCTGTTGTCTCGGAACTGAAGCTGAATGAGCCAGGATTTCCGGCATCAACAGTCTTGAAATTACATTTCACCAGATTTGTATTGGCTTGCCCTCCCATATAACCGAAACAGAAAATGTAATAACTGCTTCCAGGAAGAAGGTTATTGGCAGTACCTGAGAAATTACCCTCTTTCATATTATGGTTCAGGTCATAATTCAACAGTTCCTTGAGTATTTCATCGTCACTCAGACCCTCATACTTGGCGGCAGGTTCAATTATAAGTGCATAGGGATCATTGTTGGTTGTCTCTACAACCATATGAACATTGTCCACACCGATATTGTCCACACTGACAGTAATCATATTTTCTGACTGAGGAACAGAGCCGGTTGAGAATGACTTCGAAGCCAACTTGCTGTTCAGTTGACCAGAAAGGCTGACTCCTACTGCATACGCCCAATAAAGGGCATTGCCATTCAGACCGTCAACAGTTTTTTGTCCGTGCTCCAAAACGCACTGGGACTTGACAACATCCTCTGAAGTCAGTCCGAAAAGTAAACCGTAAGATATATTGTCTTCCATCAACTTTGCAACTTTCTGCTCAAGTGTCAGGCCCTCATTCTTTAACTGACTGTCAGCAATGCAACCATATAGGAAATAGTTGTCTTTCTTTGAGGAGGTAACATCCAGATCAGCAGACAGACCGTTTACTTTTACAGAAATATCAAAAGTCTGATCAACACCAGTCACTGCTTTAGTGCGGAACGGTACAAATACTATTCCTGATGTTTTCTTGCCATCATATGTCATACCTACTGCAAATGCATAGTATTCTGTATCAGGTTTGTGCCCTCTTGATAGTTCTCCATTCTCAGGAGTATCTCCTACAAGAATAAGATTATTGAGTTTAAGGAAATCAGCCAGACTAAGATTCATGGCACTTGCGGTCTCCTTCAAATTATTCAAAATCATATTGAAGACAGCTTCATCATCACCCAGCTCATCCTTAAATGACTTCTCTATACTAGATAGCAGGTAAGTCATTTGCTTATCCTTAGGGTAAGCATGGAATTTTGCTGAAGTTTCAGTAATATTTTCCTCCGGGACCTCCAAACGGAAAGGAATTTCGTACGATTGCTGAACGACTTCGAAAGAGGATTTAAAATCGCCATAATCAACATTAATTACTGCCTGACGTGGGGCATCCGATTTATTAGGACTGACAACAAACTCAATCGAATTCTTTTTTACCTTGAAATTGTAAATCCAATTTACATCCGTAGAAGGTACAAGTTCGGCATTATCTATCGGGTTGACAATGCTGTAAGCAATTGAAACTGTTTCTCCAGAACAATCAAGTTCAAGTTTTGGAACTTCAAAAATGACTTCTGTTGAATTTGACGGCTGTGGCTGCTCTTCAATTTCATTACAACCGCTCATCCCGGCAACCGATATGAACATCACCGCAAACAGGCATAAATAGCTATAATCTTTTTTCATGATTTTAAGGTTTTTGGTTGTTAAATAAGAGCATTACTCTTCAGGAATATTGCGTACAAGTCTGAAACCGAAGAAGTTGTTCCCTCGCTCCGGAAAACAGAATCCACGGAATGCAGGACGTACATACTGACGGAAATTAAAGAATCCTCCTCCGCGCCAAACCCGACATTCTCCAAACTCAGTCCCTTCAGGATCAACCTGTAGTTCTGAAGGATAAGATCCGAACCAATCATGGCACCACTCACCAACATTACCAGACATATCATACAGTCCCAACTCATTTGGTTGCAGCTTTCCAACTTCATGTGTCGTCTGGCTGTTTTCATTATACCACGCTACCGGATCCGGTTCCTTGTTTCCACAATAAAGGTACCCTTCCGATTTTATTCCACCACGAGCTGCAAACTCCCACTGCGCTTCAGTTGGCATAGCAAAGTTCCCATCTGTCATTTCGTTTATTTTTGCTACAAAAGCCTCTGCATCAAACCAGTTTATATTATCGACAGGATATTGTGGATTACCCTGATGTTCTGACGGGTTGCTGCCCATGACGGCCTGCCACAATTCCTGCGTGACTTCATACTTTGCTATGTAGTAATCTGACAATGACACTTTATGTACAGGATACTCGTTTTGTTCTGGTGATCCTGGTTTCTGCTCTGGCGTAGCCCCCATTGCAAATGTATCTCCTGCCACAAAAATCATATCGAACTTTACACCATTGACATCAAATGTCAAAACCGGCTCGTGAACAGTCGCTCCCATCTGGAAAATCTTGAACTCGGGTGCGGGATCAACGCCAGGATATATGATTTTCACAATAGCCTCGCGCGAATCTGCAGAACTGTTTTGAGCTACTTTAAAACTAATACGTTCAGGAATGTCATAATTGAATTCTGAAATCCACGAAGCATCTGTAATAGCCTCGATTTGTGCATTAGCCAAAGGCTTGTACAACTTGTAAGCGGTAAAGCCTTTTCCTCCTTTGGCAGAAGTTTCTACTTTCTTGATCAGAACTTCAAGTGCCGCTTCTCCATTATAAGAGGAGTCATCATCAGGATGATCGCATCCTACAAGCAACGCCGGCAGCAGCATAATAGCAACTGCGAATTTGTGTTTAAAATCCATAGCTGTTTAATGTTTAATGAAACTTGTTTTTTATTTTGCCAGTGCTATACGTAAGCCATATCCGTCGTCTGCATAATCAGGAGCGTCCATATGGCGACTTGAAACTCTAAGTTTTTCATCAATCCATTCATAGAAGCATCCACCACGCAAGACTCGTCCCCAACCGTCTGTCACTCCTTCAGGATCAGTCTGAGGTTCATCAGTATAATCTCCATAAAAATCACGACACCACTCATATACATTACCTGACATGTCAAAGATGCCAAGTTCATTCGGCTGCAACTGTCCGACAATATGAGATTCCATATCATTAAACCAGGCTACTTCATCGGCAAAATCACTGCCACTGAAGAGTAGTCCTTTAGCTCGTTCCCCGCCACGGGCAGCGTATTCCCACTGCGCTTCTGTCGGTATAGAAAATTTCAGACCGGTAATTTTGTTTAATTCAACGATAAAAAGCTGGCAGTCATCCCAAGAAACCTGCTCGACAGGCAAATTCGGATCACCGGTATGAGCACTTGGATTTGTACCCATCACAGCTTGCCACAATTCCTGTGTGACTTCATACTGTCCCATGAAGTAGTCGTTTAATGTCACTTGATGTTCAGGATACTCGTCACTCGCAGCGTTGAATTGCTCATTGGTTGCCCCCATAATGAAAGTTCCCCCACGAACATAAACCATCTTAAATTCTACACCATTGGCCTCAACAAGTACTTCACCTCCTTGGCCGGCAGACTGGCTTACATCCAGGAAGACAGCATCAGCATTCTTGTAATTGACTTGTATCGAAGCTGTACGGGAGTTTATGGTTGTATTTTCTCCGACCTCGAATGTAATCGTTCTGCCATCGGCTTTGAGTTGTTCTATCCATTGGGCTTCAGAATTTACGGAAACGACTTCCCCTTCGACTGGATTCTGGATAGAATAGCCTATTTCACCATGACCTCCTTCCGCGGGAATTTCATATTTTTGTGAGTCAAGAATAATGACAGGCTGAAGAGCCGCTTCCTGTCTGATAACAATCTGCTGTCTGTCAGCGCCATCGTATTCAAGAATGATTACCGTTTCCCTCGAAGCCATTTCCGTATTACAAGCAACGTCGAACACAATCTCCTTTTCAGATACCGACAGGTTTTCAATCCAATTATCCTCACACTTAGCATAAAGTTTCTTGCTGCTGACTGGATTTTTCACACTGAAGGCTATCCGTCTGTTCCCTCCGTAACATGGGACTTCAACAATATTTTCCTCTACTGAAACGGATGAACTACCGTGCTGCCGTACCATAAAGGAAGCAGTCTCCGTCAAGCGCGGGTAAACCAAAATAAGTTTGGTCTCTCTGGCTGATTCTTCTTGATTTTGAGAGACATGAAATGTAATTTTGGAATCTGTTACATCTAAATCAGAAATCCATTCCACCTTATTTTCGACTTTAAGCAATGCTCCCTCTACAGGATTTGTGAGCAAATAAGCGACTGTGACAAGACCTCCTTCGGCAGAGACTTCGACCAAGTCACTTTCCAGATTCAGGTCGGTGTTCGGAACAGGACCTTTTTCCGAACATCCTACACATAAACACATAGACACCAGAAGAATCAGTGAAGAAAAATAAAACTTAACACTCATATGGCAAGTATTTTAATAGGTTTGCTTCCTTAAATTCCGAATAGTCCGATATATATTGCGTTCTTGCAGTAATCAAAAAAATACTAATATCCGATATCTTGGGTGAATTTAAAAAAAATCCGATTGAAATACGCAACTTTTAAAAAAAATCGTCATCATCGCTGTCTGGAAAAATTTACTATAAAGTGAGTTACTGGCGTTAATACCATTAATATTAACTACTGATTCAAATTATAATTAATGGAGAAAAAGAACGATACTGGACTGAGTATCCTGGTGGGGTAAGTGTTTCAACTGGCACAAGTTTCTATCTGCTATATGAAGACGAGTTCTTAGAATCTAAGAACAAACTCAACCCCTGGGTAGATACGGATATCTTCCTGTTCAGTGTCTGTACTAAAGACGGAGCCTGGAATGATATGCAGACATCACCTGTAATAATGATGTACATAGAAGATTTCCCTAAAGACTACAATGAAGGTATAATTATGGATATGTATTTTAACAATTCTTTAAATAAATAGCCGCAAAGAAAAGACAGGAAAAGAAATCGCTGATTCAGCATCTGACAGCGCTCGGCAGGAAGATAAGGTCATTGACTTTCTGCGTGGCTCCTATGTTTATTCTCATGAGCCAGTGTATAAAATCTGAGCCGCCAGAGGATCCATTTGCCCAGACTGGCGAGGGAAAGGGTGTAATGGCATTCAGGATTGGAGAGGAAGAATATGTCATATGGGACGATAATATAATATTCGAGCCTTCCACGTTCTATACATATTATCAAGGAAATTAATGGAAAGTATGAGTTTTATGCCTGTTGTTCCCCCATCAGACTTTTTATCAACTCTGTAGAACCTCTAAAGACTGGAGTTAAATATAACATATCTGACATTGCAGACAATCAGCCCGCAGTCCATATAAGATATATCTCATCTTATATCAATAGACAACCTACTGAGTATAAGGCTACTTCAGGCTATATTACATTCAGACACATCAGTGATAACATAGTTTCAGGGAACTTCGAGGCCCAGATGGTCAAGACCAGCAATCTCGATGCGACAGAAGAGCCGGACCAGATTATTGTGACTGATGGCACTTTTAACTTGAAGCACAGATACGTAATTATGTTATGGAAGCAGGCGGATTAACTGTATCTGACCTGCTTTCATGTTTTTCTTTGAGCATAATATATATCAGCTTGAATATATTTTAATGCACCTTCTAATTTTTTTGTATTGTAGCATTTTCTAAAATTTAAGTTTTTCTTCATAGTTATAGTTTTGATTAGAAATTATATTCATCCCTCTGTAAATCATCCCGAGGTAGAAATCATCGCTGCACATCTTTGCATATTTCTCGGCATTTGTGAAAGCGATGATTGCCTGGTTGTAATCTCCGGCATTCTGGCACACCCGCCCGTGGTAGTAGTATGCGAGCATCCTTTCTCTGTCGTTTCCGTGCCTTTCATACCAGTTTATCGCCAGTCTTTGCCAATGTTGTTCAGTACATTCAGGGCACTGTCCGGAGCATCGCTGATATAAGATTCCACATCTTTGAAGATCTCAGCTGTCTTATAATTCCTGACGCAGGAGCATAGCGGAAGCAGGAAGATTAGAATTGACAGAATTCTTGCAGATGTAATTTATTTATTAGTAATAATGCTATTAGTAATAACATTATTTCATATCTTTGTGATTGATGATATTTGAAATATATGGAGAATAAGCCTTTTATATTCGGAGTTGCGACATCCGGCGATAATTTTACCGACCGTGAGCAGGAAACAAAGCGATTGTTATTGAATTTTCGCAATGGAGTCAACACCATACTGATTTCACCACGCCGTTGGGGAAAGACTTCTCTTGTCCGGAAAGTATGCTGTTTGGCTCAATCCGACAGGCTGAAAGTTGTATATCTTGATATTTTTTCATGTCGTAGTGATAAGGATTTTTATGATATGTTTGCTTCAGCTGTACTTAAGCAGACATCTTCGAAATTTGAAGAGTGGTTTGAAAACGCCAAATTATTTCTGTCACGGATCAGTCCTAAAATCACAGTAGGTACAGATCCTATGACTGATTTCTCAATATCCCTGGATATTAATCCAATGGGCGAAGATGTAGATGAGATTTTACAGCTTCCGGAAAAAATAGCGCAGAAAAAAGGTTGCAACATTGTTGTATGTATTGATGAATTTCAGCAAATTGCAGAGTTCAAGGACTCTAAATCATTTCAGAAGCGATTGCGCACAGTGTGGCAGCTTCAAAAGTCGGTATCTTATTGCTTGTTTGGCAGCAAGAAGCATTTGATGAATGAACTTTTTGAGAAAAAAAGTCTTCCGTTTTACAAATTCGGTGACGCTATTTATCTGTCAAAAATCGCGACATCGGATTGGGTAGATTATATATGCGGTCGTTTTGAATCAACGGGCAAGCAAATCTCAAGAAAGCTGGCCGAAAGGATATGTCAAACAGTAGATAACCATTCGTCTTATGTGCAGCAGTTGGCATGGCTTGTCTGGATTCATACAGAAGGAACTGCTACCGAACAAGATTTTGAGGCAGCATACCAGGATATTATCGATCAGAATACTCCATTGTTTGAAAAGCAGACAGAGAGCCTTACCACTTACCAGATGAATTTCTTACGGGCTGTCATAGAAGGTGTACATAGTGAGTTTACGACACAAGGGGTTTTGCAAAAATACCAGCTCAGTTCATCTGCAAATGTAAGCATCGTGAAGAGAGCATTAGTAAAAAAGGAACTCATAGAGATTGAGAAACGCCAGATTGTCATTTCCGATCCGGTAATGAAAGTGTGGCTTAAAAAAGAGTTGGGATTATAGTTCATATAATGATAGACTTGTAAATTTTCTATAAATACAGGTTCTTCAGCAAGAAATCTTTGTGAGGAGAGTCTGATTTGTCTATTCTGGACTTCAGCCGGGATTTTCGTTTGTATATGTCGCTTATCTCATCGATTTTCATCAGGACGCACATTGCGGCAGGAGAGAAACCGGCATACCAGTAGCACATCAGTTTGATGTCTTCAAGCAGCTTCTCAGAAAGAAGTGACGCTTTTGCTAAAAATTTTAAAATGAGTATATTTGCTGATTATTGCTACTTGTAAAGAATAGGTAAATGAAATACCCATTTGGATATGAATAGAAAATTTATATTTCTGCTTTTAGGTATTTGCCTGTCAGCCACTTCTTTTGCCCAGGAGGAGAAAAAGGAGGAAGAGAAGAAGCAGACTGTAACAGTGAGTGTCGGCAGCTCTATATCCTCCTCTTCGCCTGACCCTCTTCCGGACTGGATTGGAAAAGTGACTTCTGCAATAAAAGGCGAAACCACGCTTGACGACGGAATGCGTTTCGGGCGTCTCGGAGATTATATGCTTGACAAGTTTACCGGTGATGTATATTTCTTTGACACAGGTGTCGGAAAACGCCCTGAAAGGATTCTTATTGAGAGGGAACAGTCTGAGGATGAGGAAATTATACTTCCTGGTACTGTGAATTACATGCTTTTTATCTGGCAAAACCGTCCATGCCTTATGAATATACGCTCAGGAGATGTATGGTATATGAAAAACCCAGGGAACAAGAAAGTAAAACTGCTCTATGTTCCTGTCGAAAGAGGTAAAAAAGACTGAATCTAAGTGACAGCTGTTTACATATTATTGCTCAGTCTCTGCGCAAGCTTCATACAGAGGACTATAGGCTTCGGGTTCGGCATATTCATAATGACTATGCTTCCCTTGCTTATGCCTTCCTATGGGGAAGCCACCGCATTGTCCGGCATGATGGCCATGACTACATCCCTGATTACATCTGTGAAAATGCGCAGATTCATAACCTGGAAAAGAATGCTTCCTATTCTGGCCGTATTTACGGTAGTTTCCACTTTATGCATTTTCTTCGTATCGAGAATGGAGGATCACCTGCTCAAGCGCATTATGGGGGCAGTCCTGATATTGACCAGCCTGTATTTTGCATTTTTCAGCAAGAGAATCAAACTGAGGCCTACACTTCCTGTGCAGATAGGAACTGGTACGCTCAGTGGCGCGATGGGAGGCTTTTTCGGAATGCAAGGCCCCCCTGCAGTCCTGTATTTCATATCTTCCGAGCCGGACAAGGAACACTATATAGCCATGTGCCAGTGTTATTTCTTTATTGGCAATCTGCTTATGACATTGGCACGGGGAGCCAACGGTTTTGTCACTGCTGCAGTTCTGACGGACTATCTGTATGGACTGGGAGGAGTCATAATAGGGACAATGATAGGGGACTATGTGTTCAAGTTCCTTTCAGGCAATCTGTTGCGTTATCTGGTTTATGTCTATATAGGAATCAGCGGTGCAGTAGCCCTGTTTACAGCCTGATTTTTAGAACCCGTCAAATCCGAAAAATACTGTAGGCAACAGCAATATGAAACCCAGCACAATCAGTGCTGCTATAAGTTTCCAAGCCCATTTCACCCATTTCCCGTATGGAATCCTTGCCATTCCCAATACTGCCATCAGTACACCCGAAGTCGGCGTGATCATATTTGTAAATCCGTCTCCGAACTGGAAGGCCAGCACTGTGGCCTGTCTGGACAGACCGATAAGGTCTGAGAACGGGGCCATTACAGGCATCGTTATGGCAGCTTTTGCAGTTGCTGAAGGGATGAACAGGTTTATGAAAGTCTGGACTCCGTACATCAGGGCGAGGGAAGCGGTCTTTCCTGCTCCGTGAAGAGCAGATTCCATGGAATGAAGTATGGTGTCTATGATTTTTCCGTCCTGGAGTATTATGATAATGCCTGAGGCAAGTCCGACTATGAATGCTGCGGAGAAAATATCTTTGGCTCCGGCAAGAAATTCATTTGCTATTTTATTTGCCCCGGCTCCTGAAGCAATACCGCTTAAAACAGCCAGAGCCAGAAACAGGGCGCTGATTTCCGGAATATACCATTTGAAGCAAAGCGCTCCGATGACCAGATATATAATTGTGAATGCCAGGAGGTTGACAATGAAATAATGTACTGATTTGCGTAGGGAGACTACGGACAGTACACCAAACAGTATGCAAGTTGAGGGCAGCAGCCAGGGTGCACGGAAACTTCCGTCACCGATATTTACAGAGCAGTCTTTGCCGTAAAATACAGTAAAGAGAGTTATTGCTGTCATTGCCAGAACGAAAGAGACTTTTGATCCTGTGTTGCTGTATGGAACAATGCTTTCAGTGTCTGCCGCCACTCTGTTTCTCCAGAATGAGTCCAGTTCGTACATCGGGCTTTTTTCCGGGGATTTTCGTATGCGAGATGCATACCACAGCAGTATGACTATTAGAAAAAGTGTCAGTACTGCCCAGCATACCAGTCTGTATCCCATACCGGAGAAAAGCGGCAGCTCTGCCATTTCCTGAGCAACTCCTATCGTAAATGGGTTAAGAAATGCCCCTGCAAAACCTACGTGCGCTCCGACATAGACCATGCCTACTCCTGTAATGGAGTCGTAACCCATTGATATTGCGAGCGGTATTGAAATGGCTACAAAGGCGATGCATTCTTCGCTCATTCCGAATATTCCTCCGAAAAGAGAAAACAGCAACGTCATTGTTATAATAATGATGTTGTTTATTCCGATAGCACGGAACAAGCTGAACCGTTCAAGCTTCTGCATTTTCGCAAGGAATGCGGCTATTCCTGCATCCATCGCTTTGGTGGAATTTACTATCCACAGAGCTCCACCTACCACCAGAATGAACAGTATAATGCCGGCCTGTTTTTCGAATCCGCGGTACAGGGCAGAAAATACCTGCCATGTCTGCGGTACTGACTCTGTCATACGGTATGTCATCGTCCCGTCCGCACCTTTGACATATTCTCCTCCCGGAACGAACCAGGTGGCTGCTGCGCATAGCAGAATGGCTGCGAAAACGATAACGTATGTATTGGGAAATTCGAATTTTCGTTTCAGAAGTCCGGCACTCATCAGTCAATAGGGTTTTGTATGAAATTACAAATTTAGGAAACAGTTTTTGTTTTCCATGAAGTCATGGATGTTTTTCTCTTTTTATAGTATCGGACGGAGACAGCATGCCAATTGCCATAAATAACCGCTTCGGACATATTGAACATTATATCAGTCTTTTTGATTATATGATTTTAATGCCAACTCTATATTTTTGCGCGTCATAAAAATTGTACTTATGGGAGCGGTTATAAATTCAATAGGAATATATATTCCGGAATTGAAGGTCGGTAATAAATTTTTTGAGACATTGCTGGATACCTCTGATGAATGGATAAAGTGCAGAACAGGGATAGAACATCGATATTTCGCAGGTGAGAAAGAATATACCAGTGATATGTGCATAAAAGCAGCGCAGGATTTATTAGTAAGGTATGGCAAAAACCTTGAAGACGTGGATTTCATAATAGTCTCTACAATGACTCCTGATCAGGTCGTGCCAAATGTTGCGAGTCGTGTTCAGAGTGCCTTGGGAATTAGGAGTGCAGGGGTTGTAGATATATCCAGTGCATGTTCCGGCTTTTGTTATGCTGTAATTCTGGCACAAGGACTGATCTCATCAGGACTTTGCCGCAAAGTGCTTGTTTTTGGTGCAGATACTATGTCCAGGGTTTTGGATTTTACGGACAGGAACAGCTGTATTCTGTTTGGAGACGGCGCCGGAGCCGTACTTGTGGAAGAATCGGATAACAATGGACTTTGGCATGGAGTATATGGAACGGACGGTACTTTGGGTGACAATATTTATATTACAGACAAGCCTAAAAGTATAAGTGGCAAGGATGTGGTGCCTGACGGATATTTTCACCAAAACGGCCATAATGTCTATAAATGGGCATTGCAAGTCCTTTCAGAATAATTGGTGGCACTTCCAGCCAAAAACGGACTGGAAGTTGATGAAATAGACTGTTTCATACCTCACAGCGCCAATATGAGAATACTCGAGTCTGCTTTCAAGACAAATCAGATTCCTATGGACAAGTGTGCTGAAAGTCTGACGAAATATGCAAATACATCTTCAGCCAGTATTCCACTGGCCTGGGACAGGGCTCTTAAAGAGGGGAAAATCAGCAAAGGAGATATTCTGGCTCTGTTCGGTTTCGGTGGCGGGCTGACTTACTCCGGAATATGTCTGAGAAATGATATTTTAGAAGAAAGGTCATAAGATTTCAAGGATCTGTAGGTTTTGATTGACTTTTGTCATTTTATGGAGCTGTTTGAATGAACGGCTATAAGTACTTTTTCCCTTTCGTGGTTAATCCACTCCGGGCTGGCTTGAAACAAAATGTTTTAGTCAGCCCTTTTTGTGATTGAATCAGAATAAAATATTACATTTGTCCGCTAATCCGGAAGATGGATTGTACGGGAAAATTAAAATTTATGCTTGCATACAGTTATATAGGTAAAGGGGATTTCCGGATGCTGGAAAAGCCGGTGTCGGAAATAGTTTCGGAAAGGGACGCAATTGTAAGGGTTACACTTGGCAGTATATGCTCAAGTGACATTCATATCAAGCACGGGAGCGTGCCGAGGGCGGTGCCTGGAATAACTGTCGGTCACGAGATGGTAGGTGTGGTGGAAAAGGTGGGACGTGCAGTGAAGGCAGTAAAGCCGGGAGACCGTGTTACGGTCAATGTGGAAACATATTGCGGAGAGTGTTTTTTCTGCAGGAAAGGTTATGTGAACAACTGTACCGATCCGGACGGCGGATGGGCGCTGGGGTGCAGAATCGATGGTGGACAGGCTGAATATGTTCGCGTGCCTTATGCTGATCAGGGGCTCTGCCGTATTCCGGATGGCGTAACTGATGAGCAGGCATTGTTTACAGGAGATATTCTCGCTACCGGATATTGGGCTGCACGAATTTCAGAGATTACTGAAGAAGACACTGTACTTCTTATAGGAGCCGGACCTACAGGTCTTTGCACTTTGCAGTGTGTCCGTCTGAAACACCCTCGCCGCATAATAGTTTGTGAGAAATCGCAGGAAAGGAGAGATTTTGTAAGGAAACATTATCCTGAAGTGCTTATGTGTGAGCCGGATGGTTGTATCTCATTCGTTCAGGAGAACAGCAGTCACGGAGGTGCGGATGTCGTAATCGAACTCGCAGGAAGCGACAGCACTTTCCAGCTTGCCTGGCAGTGTGCCAGGCCCAATGCGACTGTAACTGTCGTAGCCTTGTATGACAGTCCTCAGGTATTGCCGCTTCCTGATATGTATGGAAAGAACCTCACTTTCAAGACGGGAGGAGTAGATGGGTGTGACTGTGCAGAGATTCTGAAACTTATCGGGGCAGGTAAAATAGATACGACTCCGCTTATTACACACCGTTTTCCTCTTGACCGCATAGAAGAGGCATACAGACTGTTTGAGAACAGGGAAGACGGGGTCATAAAAGTAGCAGTAACTCCACGGGAAGTCAAGTAATTTTCAAAAATAACTAACCAATTCATTTAATTAAATTATGGCTATAAAGATTTCTTTGTCCGAGACAGAGTCCAGACTGTTCTGCTGCAGCAAATGGTGGGGCGACCCGGATATGCCTGCAGATATGCCTTATCCGACAGCAACTACTGAGGACGGAGAAGAATATCCGCTTACTTTCATCTGTCAGATCGACTGTACCGACATTGCAGAGTTTGATCCTGACGGAGAACTCCCTCATGAGGGAATGCTTTATTTTTTCGCGGCACTGGATGAATATCTGGGGTTTGAGTCATCAGAGCATAACGGTGTGGGCCCGTGGCCGAAAGGCAGGGTCGTCGTAAAGCATACCGGACATATAAATCTCGAGACATTCGAGTCTTATATAATGGTAGATGATCAGGATGAACCGCTTGCCCTTCCTGCACTTAAAATGGAATTTTCCGACTGCGGGGACATTGACGGAGGCATAAGACTCCTTGGTCTGCCTTCGGACGGAGATGTCAGAAAGGCTTGTCCGTCTCTGGTGAATCTTCTCCAGATAGATTCGCTTGACAGCCATTTGTCAGACGATCTTCAGTTCAATGACGGAGGTGTATTCAATATACTTATAAGTCCTGAGCATATCAAGTCCGCCAGCTGGAAACGCGCATCAGGATATTTGTCTTCTCTTTAAGCAAATAGATTGTAACAAGAGCTTTGTTAGCGCGGAATTTGCAGCATAAAACAGGTCTGCCGATAATGGCAGACCTGTTTTATGCTGATTCTTCTTATCATATCATTGTTTGCTGCTTCCGGGGGAGTGTTTATCCGCAGAAGGCGGAAAAAACGCAAGATGTCAGGAGCGCAAAAAGGAAAGTGACACACTTTAGCTGCTTATGGTAAAAGCCATACTCTGTCATTAAGGCAGAGTCTTTACTATTACTTTGTACAGAGGAGTATTGGCTTTTTTATCTGCATCGACTCCGAAAGCATAAGCTATATACTCAGTATCCGGAGAGTATGGCGTATGATTCGAAATTTCAAATGTACTGTTTTGTATTATGTAGTCCAGTTCGTATATGTTGTCCTCCAGGTATTTGTTTATAATCTGTTCGTCAGACATACCCTTGAATTTGCTGTATTCTTTTACATCACAGAAATATTGTACTCCTGCCTGAGGGATGAAGGTAGCAGTGATGTGGGTGGATGATATATCAGAAGTCGTAATCACTATTTTTTCATCAGATGGCTCTGCATCTTCACTGGCTGTAAAGTCTATATGGCTCAGTTTTGTAGTCGGACACATTTTGTCTCCGTGCATTGTCAGACCGAATGCAAATACCCTGTATTGTTCTCCGGCAGTCAGGTTGTTGTATTTGTATGAGTCAGCTCCTTTGGACAGATTTTGAGCAGCGAACTCCTCAAAACTCATGTCTGCAAGGTATTCGTTGAAAAGTTCTGTGTAGTATGCCAAAACTGCATCATCTGTTTCTCCTGGGATGTTATTGATATGTGTGGCGGCAAAGAAATACCACTCGTCATCCTTGCTCGGAATCACATTTACGGTAGCCGATGTTCCTTTGTTTTCCGGAATGGAAATCTTGAATGTCATGTCGGACATTTGTATGCCTGGATCAACCTTTGTCTTGAACAGTTCCTTTACCATAGGATGGGTCACATCTCCATTTTCATTGAATCCGAATGCATATGCGTAATATTCATAGTCAGGTTTGAGATTTCTGAGCTGGTATGTGCCTTTGCCCTGTTGTCTGAGAGCAATAAACATATCTCCGAATGTCTTTCCGGATAGTTCGGCAAGAGTTCTTATAGAGGCAATAACTTCTGCCGTATAAGCTGCATCCGAGTCCATATAGTCAAGAATATCCTTGTCAACATAGCTTACATAATAATATATCTCGTTGTCAACAGGAGTGATATCTACATAAGCGTCGTAGAAAGTGATTTTGCCGGCATCTACATGTACAGCAAATGCTTTTTCTGCTATCGGTTCCGCTGCCGTGGATATACTGATGTCTGAACTCCAGTCCGAATCTTTTGTCCCGGAATTTTCGGGAGCTGTCGCCCGGATGCGGAATGTATGTGCGGATCCGGCCTCAAGGTCAGAATAAGTCATGCTTGTTTCTGTAGTAAATTGCTGCTGACCTTCATCGAATATGCAGTGGTAACCGGCAGCTCCGGACACGGCATCCCATATGAAGGTGATTGAAGTAGAAGTCGTTGCCTGTTTGTCAACCCTTGCTTCAGGAACGGCGAGTTTGTTTTTGGCGGATGGATTATCTGAGTTTTTGTTACAAGAAGCAAACATTAGTGCCGGCAACACAAAGAGTAGAAATCTAAAGTTTTTCATACCGTTCAGTATTAATATAGTTAATTCATATTCCGAAGGTGTTCAATCGGATACACCTTCCAGACACAAATATAGAAATTCTGCGGTATGTTGGTTCTCGGCGTTAAAAATTTTTTCGTACAACTGTCAGAAACTGAATCCAATGGCAATGGCGGGGAATATCCCTATACCGAACAGTATTGGAATCTCTATTCCTGTGGTCATTCTGAATTTTCCTACATTATAGCTGACTCCGACTTGTGGTGAAGTATATACGCTGGCGCCAAGTTTTACACCTACATCAACAGACAGGTATGGGGAAACATTATTATTAAGGAAATCGCTTCTCAAATGGAGGTATATGGGTATGCCTATGGCGTAGTATTCGTATATCTCGAATCCTATTCCTATTCCCATGGCAAATTGAGGGCAGAATCTGTAGCCGTTGATGATATTTATACCTGTAGTAAAATAAGGCAGACTCAATGAAGCGTGTCCGAAATATCCTTTTGGCTTGTTGAAGTCCTTTTTCTGGCGGTTTTTCTCCACAGCGGCTTTTTCCGTTTTCAGGACTTCGTCAATTTTATAGACAAATGTTCCTGCGGCGGTTTCTATTTTAATGCTTTTATCCGGAATGACTTCCACGATTTCGCCCTTTATTATCGAACCGTTTTTCAGATAGAGCAGGTCTGTCGTATTTTGGGCATTCAGGTCAATACATAATGTTGAGAGCAACACCAGTGCAAGGAATAGTATTTTTTTCATACAGTATAAATATTTTACGGTATAAAAATAAATAAAAAAATAAGAAATTGTTTAAAATTTTTGTCAAGTCTTCAGGCAGTGTGCCGGCGGTGCTTCATTTTGTGCTTTGCGTATATGGCAATAATGACAAAGGCTGTAATCATTTCGCTCACAGGTGTCGCAAGCCATATTCCTTCAGTTCCGAACAGTATCGGAAGAATGACAAAGCAGGCTGCAAGCAGTATGAAGCCTCGGAGAAGGGTAATTACAGTAGCGTATTTGGCCCGTTCGATGCTCTGAAAGTAACCTATTGATACTATGTTGAATGCAAAGAATACAAATCCTGCAGCATAGTATGGAAGACCTTTTGCCGCTATTTCGAATGCGGGCTTTCCGCTCTCGATGAACATTCCTGCAATCTCTTTACTGAATAGGGCCGTAATCAGAGAAAAAACGGCCCCGCAGCATATTGCAGTCTTGAGGGCAAGGATATATGCCTTTCTTACACGCAACTTTTCATGCAGTCCATAGTTGTAGCTTATTATAGGCTGTGCTGACTGTGCTATGGCATTGTAAACCATAAAGATGATAGGAAAGAAATAGCAGGCGATGCTGAATGCTGCCACACCGTCTTCATTAAGATAATGGATGAAGACCATATTGCCTGTAAACATCATGCAGGCTATGGCCACTTCGCATAGGAATGCAGAGGAGCCGAGTTTGCACATATATCCCACATTGCGACATGTGAGTTTGAAACTGTTCCGGCTTATCTTGACCGGATAGAATCGCAGGGCGCACTTTCTTCTGAACAGATATACTGCAATCATGGCAGCCCCTATCATCGTTCCTATCGCGCTGGCAAAGGCGGCACCGAACATGCCCCAGCCCAGAGGGAATATGAAGATATAGTCAAGGGCAATGTTCAGAACAGCTGCCACGACATTGCACAACATTGCAAATTTCGGGGATCCGTCAAGCCTCAGGTAAAACATTCCTGAGTTAAGCAGAGCTGTGCACCAGGAAAACGGAACGAACCACAGCATATATTCCATAGCCAGGGGAGCAAGCCTTTCAGATGCTCCCAGCAGCCTTACTACCTGAGGCGCAAACAGACAGAAAACAGTGGATGTGCACATCAGAAGCAATGACGATACCACTACAGACTGTGTAATGTTTATTCTTGCAGACTTTGTCTTGTCGTGGGACAGATGAATTGATGCCACGACAGATGCCCCTACACCGAACATAAGTCCTACACCAGTAGAGAAAAGCCATAGTGGGGAGACAATGTTGACTGCCGCAAGTGCATCGCTTCCTATACCTTTTCCGACAAATATGCCGTCAGTTATGACGAATAGTGCTGAAAAAATCATTCCCATCACCGTAGGCAGAAGCAGCCTGCGGAACAGTGTGCCTATTTTTTCGTTTTTGAAATCAATGCTGTCTCTCATCTCTGCCGGCATATTTGGTCCTCCTGAATTTTAAGGCGACAAAGATACGTTTTTTCTTTTTTACGTGAATTAACATTATGATAACAAAAACAGAGCGGTCAAAAATGTGATGTGACCGCTCTGTTTTTGTATTTATTATGACATAACTGTGACAGGTATGAGTTTGGCTTGTGTCCTCCATAACCTTATGTCCTGTCACCGGTAAAGCATAACAGCAATTATTGTATAGTGGCAGTGACGTCTTTAGGCTCTGCTTCGACATCCTGGTCCTGCAAGTAGTCAGGACTGTATTTGCCTCGCGGTATGTCACGCATTATATAGTAGTTGGCTTTTCTGGCAGCTACTATATGGTCTGTGACGGCAGTGTTTATAGCCGTAGCAGCAAGGTCAATAAGGCTTGAAAGAATGGATCCACCTCCGGACTGTACCATCAGATTCAGGTAAAGGTCACAACTTCTGTCGAAAATGATTTCTCCTGTGTGTGCAGAGCGGATGAAATAACGTATTTTCGTGCGTATTCCGGTTCCTGTCTTTTCCCAAGTATCAATCACGGAAAAAACGGCGGCGTCACATCCGAAATATTGTCTGAAAACATCCAAAGGTCCTTCTGAAAACATTTCCGCGTCGTATGCGCTTTCAGCCTTGAATACATCCATTGCAAGCAAGGGGGAAATCACATAGTATCCTGCCTCAGCCAACGGACGGCTGATAGATGTGTATAGAAGTTCCTTGGCTTCAACATTGGCAGTGTTGTTTATCGGCGGCATAATAAGCAGAGTCACCGGCTTTTCTTCATACAATTTCGAGTATTGTTCCCCTCTTGTTGTTTTCATGGATGCCAGACCGCTGCCGCATGAAGAGACTGCAAATGCCGCAAGACTGAGCCAAAACCAGTATTTCAGTCTGTTTGAGAAATATTTATGTTTCATATTATTCTGTCAGCCTTTTTATGAGCGGAAGGACGAATGTCGCCGCTTCGGGGTAATATTCAATCTCTTTTTCGAGCATTTCAGCTCCTCTCTGCCGGAAAAGCGTTGCGTAGTCTGATGTGGAAAACAGGCCTTTTTCATCAAAAGATGCATATTGTGCAAATTTTTCAGCTGTATCAGGCTGGAGAAGAAGGTATCCGTATTCCGCGCATATTCCTGGAGGCGGCATATTGCGCGTACCCTTAGGATTGCGTATCATGCTTTCATAGACTCCGATTAGTCTGCATATGCTTTCAGGAGTCTGCTTGTCATAGGATTTGTATGCAAAATGCTCATAGGCAGTGGCTGAATTCCTGTTTCCGCCCCAATAGTAAAGGGATGTTGTCCCGCAGGAAGAAAGCATCAGGCATACAACAGTCAGGATTAGTGTATTTTTCATTTACAAGTCTATTATTCTGTGTTCTGAAGATGATATTACAAGCTTTTTGTTGTAAACTTCACTGCCGTCTATCATTACTTTCACCTGATGCGGGCCGTCTGATATTTTTATTGAGTTTATGGCCGTCTTTTTGATTTTTCTGCCTGGTTTATAAGGCTTTGTCTTAACTGTTTCTACAGTAAAGCTATTGTCATCTACTGTGACAGTCAAAATATTTTTTCTGGCAGCAGTGAATGATATGTACGCGTCTGAAGGTCTCCCTGAAGAGATGGAATATGTGCCGACACCGCAGCTTGTCAGCAGTGTCAAGGCTATTATGGCATATAGTATTTTTTTCATTTCCTGATTTGTTCTAATGCTGTTCTGAATAAGCTTGCTGGCAGGGCTATTTGTCTGAAATATAATAGTTTGTCAGATTTTCACCATCTATGGTATCTCCATAGTAGGCGCAGAACGAGACCTCGGTTTCCGGTGTGTCACCGATTGATTCCTGTACAGTTATTGTTCCTACTTTGGTGCCTGGCAGTTCTATTTTCATCCCTGTCTGAGGGTTGGTGACTGTCCTGCCTTTCTTATAGACTATGAAGGAATCTCCCTGTGCAAGACCCTGAGACGCTCCGCCGGAAATGATGTAGGAGTTGTCTTCAATGGCCAGAATATATGATTTCCAAGGCTTGTCCATGCATTTGTTGATGATGTTTTCCACGAGCTGGCCCAGAGCTGCTGAAATGGCCTTGTCACTGAGAGTGGCATCATATCCGGCCTTTCCTCCTATGCCCAGAGTCTGTTTGGTAGATGTTTCGGCAAAGCCTTTTGCTTCGTCAGAGTAGATAATGAGTCCGGTAGATGCCTCTACGAGCCTTATGCTTACCCCGGCTTCGACTGTCTGTGTTTTTGTTGAAGAAAAAACTTTTTGCTCGCCTTCGGTTTTTCTTCCGAATTCTGTAATCGACCCAAGTATGATATAGTCTGCTCCGATTTTGTTCATGCCTTCTCCGGCTTCAGCTACCAGAATGTCCAGGTCATCTCTTTCCAGAAGAATGAATTTGCCGCTGGAAGCCAGTTTGGTGGAAAGAATGTCCAGAGCCTGTTTTCTCATAGGGTCGTTTTCCTTGTCATAAAAAAGCCCTTTGGCGTATTGGGTCTCATTGGAGAATCGTCCTATAGCCACTTTTCTTTTTATAGTCTTCTCGCCCTGGGCAAATGCGGGAGATAGGACCATGGCTGACAATAGTGTGACAGTCAGAATTTTAAGAATGTTTTTCATATTTTAAACTTTAAACAGTAAAAATAATTTCAATGCTTCAAAAATAAGAATAAGTTCCGGAATTGTCATTAAAAAACATAAAATTTTCATGGTAAAATACTATTTCAGGATTTGGCATTAAATTTCCGTTTATGTGGAAGCCATAATCTACTTTTTTCTCTATATTTGAGCCAAGGATCATATAAACGCCGGGTCTCGGCAGAGGCAAAGTTCTACTTTGACTATGCTCTCGACTTTTGCTGTAAGTTATATTATCGTCTTTGTGTGTTTTTAAAATTATTGGGTTATGGGAAAATACCGTCATCTGACAGAAGGTGAAATAGCTTTATTGAAGCAGCAGATGTGTTTTGCTGCAGATTGGTACGATATTGAAGTCGCGGATGATTTCATGGCAGGATATGTTTACCATACTAAATTTTCAGGCAGAATCAGACTCGGGTCTTTCAATAAGGAGTTTGAACTTGCCGGCGGTATAAGAAAGCATTCGGGAATTTTCAACGCGACTCTTCATAATGTGACAGTAGGCGATGACTGCTGTATAGAGAATGTTAAGAATTATATTGCCAATTATGAGATTGGGGACGGCACTTTTATAGAAAATGTCGATATTATCCTGACAGACGGAACAAGCAGTTTCGGAAATGGAGTAGAGGTTTCTGTGCTGAATGAAACCGGAGGCAGGGAAGTTATGATTTATGACAGGCTTTCTGCCCAGCAGGCTTATATAATGGCTCTTTACCGTCATCGTCCTGAACTCGTATCGGAAATGCGCAAAATGATAGGCAGATATGTCAGTTCGGTTTCATCCGGAACGGGTCATATCGGAAGAAATGTGACTATTGTCGATTCAGGTTATATCAAGAATGTCAAAATAGGGGATTGTTGCAAGATTGAAGGTACGGCACGCCTGAAAAACGGCAGTCTGAACAGCAATTCCTTTGCTCCTGTCCATATAGGAGTGGGGGTCATAGCTGATGACTTCATTGTTTCCAGCGGTTCTTCAGTTGAGGATGGGGTGACTTTTTCCCGCTGCTTTATAGGTCAGGCCTGTAAACTCGGCCATACTTACTCGGCTTCAGACTCTCTGTTTTTCAGTAACTGTCAGGGAGAGAACGGGGAGGCCTGCGCTATTTTTGCAGGACCTTTTACTGTAACTCACCACAAGTCAACACTTCTTATCGCAGGTATGTTTTCGTTTATGAATGCCGGGTCTGGATCAAACCAGAGTAACCATCTTTATAAATTGGGCCCTATACATCAGGGAATTATGGAGAGGGGAGCCAAGACTGCATCAGACTCTTACATCCTGTGGCCGGCAAAAGTCGGGGCATTTTCTCTGGTTATGGGACGTCACGTAAGCCATCAGGATACTTCGGATCTTCCTTTTTCTTATCTGATTGAGCAGCAGAGTACCTCTTTTATAGTTCCAGGGGCAAACCTGAAAAGTGTAGGTACGATCAGAGATGCAAAGAAGTGGCCGAAAAGAGATGCGCGGACCGATCCGGACAGACTTGACCAGATCAATTACAATCTCTTGAGTCCTTATACTATACACAAAATGCTCAGAGCCGTAGATATTTTGAATGATTTACGCAGGGTTTCGGGGGAAACTTCGGATGCCTATACTTATCAGAGCGGAAAAATTAAGAGGTCTTCATTGCTTAACGGGTTGAAATATTATGGGATGGCAATAGATAAGTTCTTGGGCAATTCATTGATTACAGCTGTGATGAATTCTAATTTTGATGATTTGGACAGTTTGCATGCAGCTTTGCGTCCGAAATCTGAGTACGGAGGAATGCACTGGGTAGATATAGCAGGAATGCTGGCTCCGCGTCGTGTCGTGGAGGAACTTCTTGATGATATAGAATCAGGTAAAGTCCAAAGTGTGGAACAGGTTAACGGCAGGTTTGCCCAAATACATTCAAACTATTATCTATATGAGTGGACTTGGGCTTACCGGATTATTCAGGAATATTATAATGTGGATTTGTCTGAAGTATCAGTAGAAGGACTTGTCTCCCTGATAGAAAAATGGCGGGACTCTGTAACAGGCCTGGACAATATGGTGTATGAAGATGCCAGAAAGGAATTTTCCCTGAGTGCGATGACAGGTTTCGGTGCGGATGGAGGGGAGAACAGGAGAATGCTTGATTTTCAGGAAGTGCGTGGATCTTCATTTGAAACCGATACCTTTGTCGTTTCTGTTAAGGAACATATAAGGGACAAGTCGGCTTTGGGGGATGCAGCCATAGCGAAACTCAGGCAGATAATGTATTGATTTTTATTTAAATATGATAGCGATATGAAAAAGAAAGTTATAGGTTTTGGAGAGATTTTATGGGACATGCTCCCTGATGGCAGGAAACTGGGTGGTGCACCGGCAAATTTTGCCTATCATTCAAATTGTCTCGGTTGTGAGGGATGGGTCATCAGTTCCGTAGGTAAAGACGATTTGGGAAAAGAGATAAAGGACGTCATTTCCAGAAAGAAGTTCAACTCATGTCTCGGTGAATCGGACAGGCCTACCGGTACGGTAAATATAAGACTTGATACTGACGGGATTCCTTCATACGAGATAGTTGAAAATGTTGCCTGGGATGATATTGTCCTTACTGATGAAATGAAAAGACTGGCTTCCGGTGCGGCAGCATTGTGTTTTGGCAGTCTTGTCCAAAGAAATGAGACGTCCAGGAAATCATTGTATGAATTCATAGGCCTTATGCCCGATAATGCACTTAAAATCTATGATATCAACCTGAGACAGAATTTCTATGACGCAGATGTGATAGCCTGTTCCCTGGAATTTGCAGATATACTTAAAATCAATGATGAGGAACTGGAAATCGTTTCAAGGATTTTTTCCTTGGACGGAAGCCAGGAGCAGATTTGCAGGAATCTGATTCGCCGGTACTCTCTGAAACTTGTTATTCTTACAAAAGGAAAAGACGGAAGTGATGTGGTGACTGAAGATTCTGTTTATTCAGTTTCACCTCTTCCAGTCAAAATATGCGACACTGTAGGAGCGGGAGATTCTTTCACTGCTACATTTGTTGCCTGCTACCTTTCCGGCAATACAGTATCCGAGTGTCACAGAAAGGCCAATGCAGTCTCGTCGTATGTGTGTTCCTGCAAAGGGGCGATGCCTGAATACTCCAAAGAATTGGTTGACAGTATTAATCTGTGATTTCCTGTGAGAGTCGCATCCGTGACAAAAGCGATATTTGTGTCATACTGCATGAATATGTCTCCAGAGGCATTTAGGTATCATCCGCCAGAAGAATACAAAGGATACGGCATATATCCTGTTCCGGATGATGCCTCTGTTATGATGGCTGTCTTATCTGGCCAGCAACCTGCAAATCGCTTCCAGGAATGTTTTGTCGGATTCGTCGAAAGTATTCAGGTTTTCACTGTCGATATCCAGGACAGCTATTATTGCATTTTCTTTCCATACCGGAACGACAATCTCGCTTTTTGACTCTGATGAGCAGGCTATATGGCCTGGAAATTCTTCGACATCAGGGACAATGACGGTTTCCTGCTTTTTCCAGGCTGTCCCGCATACGCCTTTACCATATCCTATTCGTGTGCATGCTACAGGTCCCTGGAATGGTCCCAGCACAAGTCCTTTATCTTTTACAAGATAGAATCCTGTCCACCAGAAGCCGAATGTCTGGTGGATGAGAGCTGAAAGGTTGGCCATATTTGCGATGATGCCGGCTTCCCTGTCTACCAGTGACTCTGCAATTTTCAGGACTTCCGAGTATTTTTCTGTTTTGTTCATATTGTACTTATGTCTTTGATTGGAGTGCCGGACAGTTTTGACTGTTACAGGCTGCTTCCTCCTATGAAACTGCGTATTAGAGAAGTGGCAGGCACATCCTTGTCTGAAACGGGGCTGAAATAGTTCAGGAATTTCAGCAGACGGTGGGCATCGCTGTACTCAGGGCAGTTTTTAGGGATTGTCCTGAGTATTCGTTCTGCATAGGACCTGAGCACAGCAAACTCTATTATATAAGTAGAGTTGAAGAGGGTGTCTGCATCCTCCTGGAATGCGTAGATCCACTTGACTTCAGCACGTCTGACATTTGGCCAGTTGGCGATAGACTCCCTGGCGGTGAATGCTCCCTTGTTGAAGTCTCTCATAATCCTTCTGAGCAGTCTGTTGTCACTGGTAGGAATGCAGTTGTGGTCGTCCAGTGAGATACTTGTAATGGTATTGATGAATATCTTGTATTTGGCCTCTGCCGGTACTCGGTCAGTGAGTTTAGGGTTGAGGGCATGTATACCTTCTACCAGAAGAACTGTCCTGCTGTCCAGCTTCAATGTCTTGCCGTTCATTTCCCTGATTCCTGTAACGAAGTTGTATTCAGGGACTTCAACTGTCTCTCCTGCAAGAAGTTTCAATATGTCGTTCTGCAGGTATTCGTGATCGACAGTGTCGAAATTGTCAAAGTCGTATGATCCGTCCGGGAGTTTGGGTGTGTCAAGCCTGTTGACGAAATAGTCGTCAGTGGAGAATGAGACAGGGTGCAGTCCGCAGGCTTTGAGCTGAATGCTGAGTCTTTTGCAGAAAGTAGATTTACCGCTGCTGCTGGGTCCGGTAATCAGTACGACACGTACAGGCTCTGGCAACTGTGTCCTGCGGTTTATTTCTTCAGCAATCTGGACGATTTTCTTTTCCTGAAGAGCTTCAGCCACCTGGATGAGATCTGCGGCATTGCCTTTCTCGCAGGCAAGGTTGACATCGCCGACGTTTTCCAGTCCCATAATCTTGTTCCATTTCAGATTTTCAGAGAATATCTCGAAGGTTTTCGGCTGGTCTATGAAAGGGGCGAGCTGTTCAGGGTGGTGTCTGTCCGGAACTCTGAGGTGCAGGCCTCCACGGTACATGGCAAGATCCCAAACTTTCAGGTATCCGGTGCTGGCAAGCAGGACATCATAGTAGTAGTCCGGTGTTCCTCCGAGTGTATAATATTTCACATATACCTCATTTGAAGTCTGCAGCATTTTCACCTTGTCATCCTGTCCCAAGGAGCGGAACGTTTCAATGGCTTCTTCCAGACGTACTTCAAGTCTGCGGAACGGCAGGTTGAGCTCTACTATTTCGTGCATCCTTTTCCTGATGCATTCCAAGTCCTTTTCTGTAAATTCAGATCCGTCTCCCTTGTCTATGGAGCAATAGTATCCTTTGGAAATAGGGCGGCGTAAAGTGACTTTTGACTTTGGATATATGTCAGAAGCTGCTTTACATAAAAGGAAGCAAAGCGAATTCGAGTAAACGCTTCTTCCAAGATATGTCCTGTAGTCAAGGAATTCCACTTCGCGGCTGTTGAAAGCCCTGTATTTAAGTCCCTGGCTTACATTATTCACCTTTGCCGATAAAATCGGATACGGCTGCTCGAATTCAAACTCCGGCAGCATCTCCATAAGGGTAGTCCCTTCCTTGAAAGTCTTGCTCGTCTGGGTATTTACACAAAAAATAGTTATCATGCCTTTCCTTTTTACTGAAATTCAAATATACGCAGAAGCCGAGAGCAGAGCAAATTTATTTGCTATGCCGAGGCGCAACAGTA
>URDD01000021.1 GCA_900546395.1 uncultured Bacteroidales bacterium
TGAAAATGAAATCTGCGCAGGAGAACAAGACAGTGACAAAGTATGGAGGAGATTCATATAGTCACACATACCTGCGTATGACTCTCGGGTGTACATATCTCTCTCCAGCTTTCCTACCGGCTTCAGAGTAAATGCCTTGACAGCCTCATAATCTTTTCTGAAATGCTCCCTCATTTCCGCATCTACAAGCTTCTTGTTCACCTTTACCAGATCAGCGGAAAGTTTCTTGGAAACAACCTGCCCGTCCTTTACCTCCACTTCCACTGTTCCATGGCCGATATTGCGGCAGTGACTTCCGGAGTTGATAAGGCACAAGTCATCCTTTGAAGCAATGAAAGGCCTGTGGTCATGAGAACAGATAAGAAAATCCACACCTTTGAGACTCTTGTAAAGATCCAGGCCCTGACTTTCAAGGACAGAACCGTCTCCGGCCCCGGTCCCGGAGTGCACTGCAACAATCACGACATGCGGATGTTCCTTTTCAATCACCTTATCGACCCCTTCCTGTACCACAGGAATCAGGGACTTGAATTCCATTCCGCTCCAGAGCGACTCCGCAAGCCAATTCTTTATATTGGGATTCGTATATCCTAAAATTGCCACCTTGAGACCGTTCTTGTACACTATGGTATATTCAGGAAAATAAGGTTCCCCATTGTCTGTTCTCAAGGCATTTGCAGCCAGGAACGGAGCCCTCATCTGCTTTGCAACTCTGTCATAGACAGAATGTCCTGTCTCAATATCATGATTTCCTACAGCTACGGCGTCATATCCCATATAGTCTGTAATCCTTGCATACAGGTGAGGAGTAACAGTATCCACATAGTTGAAATAATATGCTGCGTTGTCTCCCTGAAGACAGTCTCCGGCATCTACAAGCAGTACATTTTCAGGACCTTCAGCAGTGCGAACACTATCTACATATCTGGCCACTGCAAGCAGGGACTCTTTGGTATTGCCGCCCACATAAAGCGAATCGAAAAACCGGCCGTGGACATCATTTGTGGTAAAAAGCTGAAGCCGGTATGTCCCGTCCTTCGGTCCGGCACAAGATACGGCTGTCAGGACAAGAATAAGAAAAACGAGAAGATTATGTTTTCTCATATACTTTGTTTATTTGAAGTTAATTATAACAATCCGATACTATATACCGGTATTTATCAGATCCAGAATCGGGAATCCTTCGCGGAAACGCATCATCGGTTCTTTTTCCAGACGTGCGTATACCACTTCTGTGCCATTAATATCAATACACTTTCCCTTTGACCTGCCCCTATAATCAATGACAGCAGAATTTCCGCTGTATTCAAGCAAAGCATCATTTCCTGTCCTGTTACAGAAAACGGACCAGCAGACATTTTCTATTGCCCTGGCTTTCAGTAAAATATCTGCCGCAGCATTCCTTGCTACCGGCCAGTTTGCCACATTCAGATAAAGATCATACGGCTGTTCTGCAAAATTCCTGCACCATTCAGGAAAACGAAGATCAAAACATATATTAGGAAGGATTCTCCACCCCTTATATTCAAAGACTTCCCTTCTGCTGCCTGCCACATATGCAGCATCCTCACCTCCGAAGAAAAGATGCCCCTTGTCATATTTCAGAACGGAAGTTTTCTCTCCTTCAGGATATACAAAAAAGAGTCTGTTGTATCGCACCCCGTTTTCACTTACAGGGACAGATCCGGCCAATGCACACCCGTACCTGGCTGACACCGATTTCATCCAGTCCAAAGTAAAAGATGATTCCGCCGGCTCTGCCACTGCCGGATTCATCGAAAAGCCGACAGCAAAAAACTCAGGCAGCACCACCAGGTCAGGCCGGAGAGGAAACACATCAGAAAACACACCGTCAAGTACAGAATCAATCCCTGAAAGGCTCTCCCTTGTATTTTCCCAAGAAGCAGAAAACTGCAGCAAGGCCACATTCAAATAATTACAAGTATTCTTTTCCAATACCATAATACTTTAATATTTTCATTTCTTTCCTGACACCCTGTCCAGCAGAGACTGGAGATTAAAGACCAATGAAACCTTCTGCTGCCAGCCGGAAAATGTCCAGTCATTGAAATGCAGTACTGCTGCAATCCTCAAATTAAGGAAATCCGATATCCTCGGCTCATAAAAAGCTTCCAGTCTGTCATAGAAACCAAGACCGCCATTATCAAGGGATACCTTATAGAATGGCTCACCCATATAAAGAAGATTGCCATAGGTCATTCCTGCCGCATCCTTGTTCCTGTAATAAGGCATCATCGATGTTCCGTAGAAAAGATAGTTTTCTATACCGACATTCCAATTCCTTACAGCAGCGGTAAATTCACCGCCGTGCGGGAAAGTATATTTACCGATATTCCTCCTGTCATTCTGCAAGGACTGAAGCCATCCGAACCTCAAATCAAGCCTCTGCAGTCCGGTCATTGACGAAAAGTCCAGCTTGAAAAACGGATTCAGCAGCGCATTGTCAACGACACCTTCGACATGCTCCGCCCCGGCATAATGATAAAGGTATGCCGAATAACCCAGTGATAACAAATCTGTTATATCCGCATCTCCTGAAGAGAAAATCATAAAACGCTCTCTTCTGTCCACTCCGTACATTCCCATCCAGTCGCACCCCACTTCATATTTGGCCGAAGGACGCTTGAATTTGAGCAGAAGACCTTCTATATTATTGTCATAAAAACGTAGAGAATCAGAAAAGAAAGCATTGGAATAATTTCCTGTCATAAAGCGGCGCGGAAAAATACCTGCTATGATATCCATATCCGTCCTTCCTGCCGTAAAACTATATTTATACCAAAGCGTTATCTCTCTGAACAGATCCTTGTTGACCTGACTTTTGGCAAGTTCCGGAGAGTTTGGGTCAGTGGAAATATCCGGTGGTATAGGAGAGTCCCCGAAGTCTTTCATAACATCAATTCCAAGCATAAGGCTATGAACCCCGCCTTTCCGTTCCGTAAGTGATATTCCTATCGACGGAGTCAGTCTTGCTCCGAAAACTGTCCTTGATTCAGAAATCTCAGCCGCATCATACTCACGGTTGTCAAAATTCATCTCAAAATCCACATCGTACCTGAAGGCAACCTTCCCCACACTCTTCCTGTTACTATCTGCCGACACAACACCTGCGCCCGTATCGGCAGAAACAGAATCCTCATCTGACCCGCAAAGTGCGCCTGCATATGAATTTACACTGACAAACTGTATCAAAAACACCACTAATGTTAAATAATCAAATCTCCTCATACTTACTTCCAAGGCTAATATTCTGATTTCAGGGCCAAATTTAACATAAATCCGGAAACTATATACGATTATATATGATATTGTATAATAAATTCTCTGTTTTATTATTTCGTTTCGAAATAAATTCATACCTTTGTATTTCGTATTGAAATCATCATAATTATGACAGTTACTGGCAAAAATAGAGACAACGAATTTGACGTAATCATTGTCGGTGGAGGAATTACAGGAGCGGGAACAGCCCGAGACTGTGCATTGAGAGGGCTGAAAGTCCTGCTCATCGAAAGAATGGACATTGCCACAGGAGCTACCGGACGAAACCACGGCCTTCTGCATAGCGGCGCCCGTTATGCAGTCACCGACAGGGAATCAGCAGAGGAATGTATAAAAGAGAACATGATTCTCCGTAAAATTGCCAGGCACTGTGTAGAAGAAACAGACGGATTCTTCATCACTCTGCCTGAAGATGACCTGGGATACCAGGCAACTTTTGTCGATTCTTGTCTTAAAGCCGGAATAAAGGCTGAAATAATTGATCCTGAAGAAGCAAAAAGACTTGAACCTTCAGTAAACCCGACTATTACAGGTGCTGTAAGGGTTCCTGACGGCTCTGTTGACCCGTTCCGGCTTACCAGCGCCAATATCATGGACGCTAAACTCCACGGAGCTAAAGTTCTCGTCTACACAGAACTGAAATCGTTCATCAAGGACGGAGATACTGTCAAAGGAGTGAAAGTCTATAATCACATAACACATCAGGAAAGCGAATACTATGCCCCTGTAACCGTCAATGCAGGAGGAATATGGGGACATCATATAGCTGAAATGGCAGGAGCTGCCATCAATATGTTCCCTTCAAAGGGCGCTCTGCTGATTTTCGGACACAGGGTGAACAATGTTGTCCTGAACAGGTGCCGCAAGCCGGCAAATGCCGACATCCTCGTCCCGGGTGACACAATCTGTGTCATAGGAACTACATCCAGCAGGGTTCCTTTCGAAGAGGTTGACAACATGAAAGTCACTCAGGATGAAGTAGATGTACTCCTTTCAGAGGGAGCAAAACTTGCACCGTCTCTTGCCACAACAAGAATTCTCCGTGCATATGCGGGAGTCAGGCCTTTGGTATCAGCAGACAATGACCCTTCCGGAAGAAACATAAGCCGTGGCATAGTGCTTCTTGACCACGAGACTCGTGACGGAATAAAGGGCTTTATCAGCATAACCGGAGGAAAACTGATGACGTACAGGCTTATGGGAGAATGGGCTGCCGACGCAGTATGCAAAAAACTCGGAGTCGGGCGTAAATGCGAGACAATGACAAAACCTCTTCCAGGCTCCAAGGCTGAAAACATTGACGAGATTTCAAAAAAGATATGGGCAAAGCCTTCTACACAGCACAAGGCAACTGCAGGAAGACACGGTGACCTTATAAATAATATTTCCATTAAGGATGAATACGAAGCAAGTCTGGTATGCGAGTGTGAGGAAGTAACTGTAGGTGAAGTTGAATATGCAGCCAAAGAGCTTGATGTACATAATCTTACAGACCTTAGAAGACGTACCAGAGTAGGAATGGGAACCTGCCAGGGAGAGCTTTGCGCCTGCAGGGCAGCAGGCCTTCTGTCAAAAGCAAGAGGCTGCGCAAAAGAAGGTAAAAAGGATTTATGCAATTTCGTAAATGAACGGTGGAAAGGCACTTATCCGGTAAGTTGGGGTGACACTTTGCGAGAGAACGAATATTCCCAGTGGGTATATTCTGGTGTATGTGGCCTGGAAAAATAAATGAGTTGAATAATTGCAAAACTTGCAGTATAGATTATGAGATTTGACACAGTAATCATAGGAGGCGGACTTGCAGGTCTGGTATGCGGTATCAGACTGCAGAAAGCAGGACAGAAATGCGCGATAATTGCCGCCGGACAGAATGCGATGCATTTCTCGTCAGGGTATTTTGACCTTTTGAACAAGATGCCTGACGGAACTGATGTAGATGAGCCTTTGAAGGCAATGGTATCACTTGGCGAAGATCATCCTTACTCTAAAATAGGAAAGTCTCTTTTTGAAAGGTATCTTTCCGAAACAGTTCCTTTCTTTGAAAATTGCGGAATATCCCTTAACGGCTACCCGGAAAAAAACGGATTCAGAATATCACCTGCCGGAGAGTTTAGAAAGACCTGGCTCGGCCTTGACGAATTCAAGGTACTCGAATCTGACAGTGACAGACCAGGGAAAAAGGTTCTTATTGCCAATATAGAAGGCTATCTTGATTTCAACACTTCATTTATAGCCGACGCTCTGGAAGAAAAAGGAATCGGATGTAAAATCATTCCTGTCAGACTTGACGAAATGGAAAGGCTGCGCAAAAACCCCAGCGAGATGCGATCAACAAACATCGCAAAAGTAATGGAGCATAAAGAAGTGTGGGAAAAAGCAGTAAAACAGATTAAAAATGCCATTACAGACGAAGATGCTGTGATACTGCCTGCCCTTTTAGGCATTTCTGATGCAGAAGTGTCAGCATCAATGAAAGAGAAAATCGGGAAAGAGGTATATATGGTTGCAACAATGCCGCCATCAGTCCCGGGAATCCGTTCTCAGATGAGAATGAAAGCGGAATTTGAAAATGCCGGCGGAATCTTCCTGCAAGGTGACACTGCTTGCAATCCTGAGATCAAGAATGGAAAAGTTATAAGCATAAGCACGGTAAATTTCGATGACATAAGACTTTATGCAGATAACTTCATCCTTGCAAGCGGAAGTTTTTTCAGCAAAGGTCTTAATGCGACTCCTGACAGAATATCAGAAACAGTATTCGACCTGGATATTGACGCCAGTACGGAAAGGAAAGACTGGTATGACACTGAATTCTTTGCCAGACAAAACTACATATCCTTTGGAGTCAGGACAGACAAAGACTTCAGGTGCTATAAAGACGGTAATATCATTGAAAACCTTTATGCCGCAGGTTCAATTCTGAGCGGATGCAACGCCCTTTATGAAGGATGCGGAGCCGGAACGGCAATATTCAGCGCATTTAAAGTGTCTGATACAATACTTGAATCATCCGAGAAATAATAATTATGGCTGAGACAAAAAATATGGAAATGCAGGAACACAATATAAGCGAAAACAATTTCGAACAGTGCATAAAATGTACTATATGTACAGTATATTGCCCTGTCGTACCGGTAAATCCTGACTACCCGGGGCCGAAACAGGCCGGTCCTGACGGGGAAAGGCTCAGACTCAAAAAAGGTATTTTCTTTGAAGATACACTCAAATACTGCCTGAACTGCAAGCGTTGCGAAGTTGCCTGTCCTTCAGGTGTACGTATCGGAGACATTATACAGTCTGCGCGTATAAAATACGGCAAAAAGACACCTAAACTCCGTGATATGATGCTTGCCAGCACAGACTTCATGGGCAGCATTGCCACTAAAATGGCACCTGTCGTAAATACGACACTGGGCATCAAGCCGGTGAAACTGGCAATGGACGGTATCCTGAAAATCGATCACCACAGAACCTTCCCGAAATATGCCTCACAGACATTTGAAAGCTGGTTCAGGAAAAATGCTGCTGAAAAACAGAAAACATTCAGCAAGCATGTTGCATATTTCCACGGATGCTACGCAAATTACAATTATCCGCAGCTCGGAAAGGATTTCGTAAAGGTAATGAACGCCCTTGGATACGGAGTAAATCTTCTGGATAAGGAAAAATGCTGCGGCGTAGCAATGATTTCCAACGGAATGATTGACTCTGCAAAGAAAAATGCAAAGCACAACATAAGCATTTTTGAAAAAGCTCTTTCTACCGGAGGTAATGAGGCTGTGCTTGGCACTTCTTCTACTTGCTCTTTCACAATAAGGGACGAATATCCACATCTTCTCGGGCTGGACAACAGCAGTGTAAGAGACAGCATAGAACTTGCCTCCCGATTCATATACAGACTGATCGACAGCGGCAAGGCTTCCCTTAAATTCAAAAAAGACTATAAGGCAAGAATCGCATACCACACGCCTTGCCATATGGAAAAACTTGGATGGGGCATTTTCTCCACAGAACTGATAAAAATGATTCCAGGTGTAGAGTTCAAGATGCTTGACTCAAACTGCTGCGGAATTGCAGGAACATACGGATTCAAGAAAGAAAACTATAAGGTATCCCAGGCTATCGGAAAACCGCTGTTCGACCAGATAAAATCCTTCGACCCAGACTTTGTGGCCTGCGACTGCGAGACCTGCAAATGGCAGATTGAAATGTCTACAGGATACCAGGTCAAGAACCCGATTTCCATCCTGGCTGAAGCTTTGGAATAAAAAGAAGACGACCCGAATGGGCCGTCTTCTTTTATTTAATAATACGTCTAAGCTCTCCTGATATGTTCAGTTTATAGTCGCTGTCAGATCTGTCCAGCCACTCTGTTGCCAGTTCATTCTGTCCAAGCATATAGCAGGCAAGAGCGGCATTGTAGGCAGCACAGGACCGCTTCAGCACATTTCCAGAATCCGTAAATTCCAACCAAATATCAAGAGCATCCTTCCATCTGTATTCATTTGCTGCATATACTGCATCCAGCCATCTTGATGCATCAAAATAGATTATAGGAACAGTAACATTCATCCATGTCGAAAGGAACGATGAGGCAGCCAGTTTTCCGGTTTCATACCCCGGCCCTGCCAAAGCACTCATACCTTTTCTGATCAACTCCTCTGAAGAGTCTTTACCGTCAGAGTAAGCGACAGGTGTCGCAGTGCTTGCTCCATTAAATGAAAAGACCGAGTCTGCAGGATTCATTGAATCAAAGACATTTATCCTTATCGTATATGGTACGGAAACTTCTGAAATATACGAAGAATCGGCAGGAACTGAGTTGTCAATGACTTTTGCCGGATTAGAAGCTGAAACCTTGCCGAATACCGGAGTATCAAGAAGAAAAACGACATCAGTCTCCATATCAAGAAGAATACCAAGCAGTGTCTCCTTCGAATCATAGACCACCCCTGCTTCTTTATCCAGCCGGTAAATCTCGACAGTCTGTTCCCCGCCAAAATACTCCGATTCAAGTTTCTCGACAAAACCTTCTGCGATTGATGCAGCAAACAGAGAATCCGGATAACTTCCGCCATCAAGATAAACCATACCGAACGATTTACGGGCCAAGTCCAATCCAGACTTTGAAGGACGTCTCAACTCTACGTTCATCATATAAGTAGCAGGTCCGCAAGACACTGCCAGAAACGGCAATATTGCCAGAATCATCCAGTAGTAAACCCGTTTCATAGAATATTTCCTGAAATTGTTAAACAGCTTTTACTCCAATGCCTCAATCTCAGCAGACAAATCATACTCATCGGCACCGGTAATCCTTACAGTAATGAACTCCCCTACCAGAGAATAAGGATCAAGTCCGCCCAAGACATCCGGATGATACCCTACAAGAATCTCGCCATCGACCTCCGGACTCTCAAACTCACTCCTGCATACAAATACACCGTCTGAGAAACTGTCAACTATGACTTTTTCCAAAGTTCCGACACGTGATTTGTTGAATTCCAGAGAAATATCCCCCTGCAAAGTCATAAGTTCATCATATCTGCGCGCTTTCTCTTCTTCCGGAACAGAATCTTCGTAATGCTCTGCTCCATAAGTACCTTCCTCTTCAGAGTACGTAAATGCGCCCAATCTTTCAAACTTTGCTTCACGTGCAAAATCCAGAAGTTCACCAAAGGCGGCTTCATCTTCCCCGGGATGTCCTACAATCATAGTAGTACGCAATACGACTCCGGGAACCCTCTTCCTCATCTTGTCAATCAGGGCTCTTGTCCAGGCGCCATCGACATTCCTGCGCATTTTCTTCAGGACTCCATCAGAGATATGCTGCAGAGGAATATCCATATAGCGGCATACTTTAGGATTGTCAGCCATCTGGTCCAGAACATCCTCCGGGAAGCCGTCAGGATATGAATAATGTATTCTGATCCACTCTATACCATCGACCTCCGAGAGTTTCTGCAAGAGTTCGGCTAAAGCACGCCTGCGATAAAGGTCAAGACCATAGTAAGTAGTATCCTGGGCGATTACTATAAGCTCCCTGACACCTTTTGCTGCCAACATCTCTGCTTCACTGACCAGTTCCTCCATAGGAACAGAATGATGCCCGCCCCTGATATGAGGAATGGCACAATAAGAACAACGTCTGTCACAGCCTTCTGAAATCTTAAGGAAAGCATAATGCCCTGGAGTAGTGACCATCCGCTTCGTCTCAAAATCAGAAACAGCCGTTACGCCGATTTCCTTGAGCAGAGGCGTAAAATCACGTGCCCCGAACCATGCATCCACTTCCGGGATAAGTTCAGGCATTTCCTTTTCATACCGCTGAGACAGGCATCCGAAAACTATAAGCCGGCCAAGATCGCCGGCTTTCTTTCTTTCGACCGCCTCAAGAATAGCTTGTATTGACTCCTCTTTGGCATCCCCGATAAAACCGCATGTATTTATCAGCATTATATCAGAATACCCTGTCCAATCCTCCGGAAGTATCTCATAAAGAGACTCGGCCTGAGCCAATATATGCTCAGTATCCACACGATTCTTGGAACAGCCCAAAGTCAGGGTCTGCAATGTTTTTCTATCGGCTTGCATAACAGTTTTAGTTTGACTACTCTGCATCCTTACCTTCTACATCCTCAGCTTTCTCTTCCTCAAAGTCAAGCGAGGCATATTTATGAAGGATATTGTACCAGTCAACCACTTTTTTCATATGTGAAACATAGAAACGGTTTCTGTCATAGTCAGGCAAAGCCTTCTCAAAAAATGCCTTAAGTTCCTCTGCTGAAGACTTGACACCAGGGGCATCGGCCTCTCCGAGAACATCTTTCATTTTAAGGAAAACATCCTTCAGCTTGATTTCTCCCTCATCTGTATAGATAGAGATATCCGCAAGAGTGGTTATTCTGCTTGTAAGGCCGAAACAAGTCCTTTTCTTGTCTGAAAGAGACTCTGCAATGGCACCTGTGCGGGCCTGTGAAATATAAAGATAGAGACCGCTCTGTCCTGAGACAGAAAGAATCTTTGTAAGATCAGTTTTCATAAATATAAAATTTTAACAGTTTGTAAACGTCCTTATGGATGTCCAATGACATCGTAATGCAAGTTGCAAAGATAGCAAAAGTCGTCCACATACAGATGTTTTCAGGAAGAATAATTCAAAGTGCCTGAATCCAAAATATATATGTAGTTTTGTGACAAATGCTTAAGGCTGCGCTTTTTGAATAATTATTCCTTTATTGTCTATGTAGTACCAGTCATAACTTTCCCAATACCAGTGCTCGCCGCCGAAGCCTGCTACATCTTTACGTTTCCCTGAATCAGTGACTTTCGCCTTGCCACCCTCGAATGGGTAGCCGAAGGCAAAGCGGGGACGGATGACGGTCTTGCCTGTCTCGTCTGCGTAACCGATACGCCCTTTCCGGTCCACGATGCGGTACAGTCCTTCACTTACATAGTCGTCTCCGTTGTCATATTGAAACGCTGCATAATGTCTTGCACTGCCGCAACTGCACAGCAGCAATACGGCACTCAGATAAATGATAATCTTGTTCATGATGCTGGTTGTTTTCACTTGATAATCTCCATATTCCATTCATTGATACCAGCATTTTTTCGTATGCTTCTTCTGCTACCGACCACGCAAATGCTGCATAAAAGACATTATACCCTATGCTGTATTCAGATGCAAAAAGAATCATATACGCAGTCAGCCTGTCTTAGCAATGAATCCATATCAGAATCATTGACTATCAGGAAATCAACCATTGGCCTGGTTTTTCCGTTGGAAATATCATTAAGGAGTTTCTGATTCTCCATTCTCGACATTATGGCATTCCTGTCTGCCCCATCTCTTTTGCATGCCCTCTGCAGCCTTGTCTCAAAAGGAGCATCTACTAAAAGGACCTTGTCTGAAATATCATTGAACAATGGTTTCTCCAGAACTATCGCCGACTCCATGACAACAAAGGGAACGTCGTGACAGGCATTCCGCCACGATATGAAATCCGACTTTACGGCAGGATGGACTATTGATTCCAGAATGCTTAATTTTTCCGGAGATGAAAAAATCACTGATGACAAAGCCTTGCGGTCTATTCTACCTGAATCATCCGTTACCTTACGTCCCATTGCTGACTCTATTGTGGAAACGAGATTATAGTCAGTATCATAAAGTTCTTTAGTCCTGCTGTCAGAATCATAGACAGGAATGCCTTTGGAGGCAAAATACCGGCAAACTACAGACTTTCCGCTGCCGATTCCTCCGGTTATCACAAGTGTTTTCATCGCACATCCTTCAATACACACTCAAAGACTTTTGGTTCAAGAGTATAGTCCAAGACTCCGCCAGGTAAAGAAACGGCTTTAGGGATGCAACGACCGCCAATAGACGAAGAAAAATCATTATAGTCAATGCAAAAGCGGATACCTTCCGTCAAATCGGACGACAGAGGGAAAGCACACTTCAATGTAGCTGTTACTGTCGACGGGTATACCATCAATGTTTTTCCAGGAGGAACATTTCTGGCCTGCACAGGGACAGAAACCGGTATTTCCACAAATCTTGAAACAGGCAGGGAATAATGCACCACATCTTCTGAAAGTCTGATTCCGTTGATTTTCTCCAGTTTTGCCATCCCGTGAACATTTGATTTTATATCATTCAGTTTCAATGCTTCTGTATTGACCTGATAAATATCTTCAAGATGATGAGGCTCGCCATATATAGTCACAGAATCAGGTTCAACCTTCAACGCACCGGACGCCATGTACTGAGGAGCAAAGCCAATGATATGAACAGGATTGACAGCTACCCGCTTATGACTCTCATACGGGAACCGGAAAAAAAGAGTATCAGTAATGAAATATTCCAGCTGTACATCGTCACCGAAAATAAGATGGGCAGACTCCTTAAGGTCAGAAGATGTAATATAGTACAACTCTCCTGTTTTCAGCTTCATTACAGAAGGCTCGAACCTGACTGTCACCTTGCGGTTCTTTGAGAAAAGACCGTTGCTGATAATATTATAGCCTGTAGTCTGTCCCCTTGCAATGATATCACAACGATTGGCAGAAACACCTGAATGCCCCTCAATATTACACTCGGCCACTACAGATGCCTGCATAAATTCAGTGTATTTCAATGAAAGGTTGTGAATAAGCCATATACTGAACGCCAGCAGGAGAGAGAGCAGAAATACTGCCCAGTCTCTCCCGCTGATATTCAGAAACTGTAATATTTTATTTAAAAGATTCCGCATCTGATACGCCAATCTTCGGAAGGTTTCCGGTTTTCCGGAAAATCAAAACCTTCCAAGAAACTGTCTGAAACCCAAACAATTTCTAAAACAAATCTAATTTACTGCTGTACTGTATCGGAAAAATCCTTTACAACTGAGTTTTTGTCAACTTTCAGTTTTACGCTGCTGTCCACCTCAATAAGAAGAGTCTTCTCCTTGACTTCTACAACTGTTCCGTAAATTCCTCCGATAGTTACTATCTTATCGCCCTTTTTCAATCCGTCGCGGAATTTCTGGAGTTCTTTCTGCTGTTTTCTCTGTGGTCTGATCATGAAAAACCACATCACCACAATAATAAGGATCAGCATAACCCACATAGACCATCCGCCGCCTGCCGGCTGCTGTCCTGCCGCTGCCTGCAAAACAAATGTTAAAATGTTCATTTCAAATTTCTATTTTAAATATCCTGTCAAAAATAATTCTTTAATACCGAAAATGCAACCCTCACGCAAGTCCTTTGCCTGTTTTTACGATGGTACCGTCTTCCTCCAGCTTTGCTATAAGCTTGTCAAGCAAGCCATTGACAAAAATTCGGCTTTTCGGTGTACCGTAAAATTTGGAGATTTCTACATATTCGTTGATAGTCACCTTCAGCGGAATGGTCGGGAAGTTGACAGCCTCTGCCAGGCCGAGAACTATAAGGGCCATATCTGTTCCGACAATCCTTTCATTATCCCAGTTTGACACTGAAGAAGCCACCATTCCTGCATACTTGTCATAACCTGCCATAGCGCACTGAAGGAGCTTCATAACAAATGCCTTATCACTCTCGACCCCTGGGCCAGGCTTCATATCACTCTGATAAAGAGGCGGGAATGACCACCTTCCTCCCTTTGCTATTGAAGACAATGTGCGGCACACATATGTCAGCGAATAAGCCAGATCATCATTCCAATAGATAGACATATCCTCAAGAATCTGCTCCAGAAGAGGGCTATCCACAAATTCCTCCTCGAATATTCTGGTAAAGAGCTTGCAGTCATCGGCCAAAGTAACCTCCGGGGCAGACATATAATCAGCATAATACTGTTTCTCCATTACAGATGACAAAACCTTTTTAAGGAAAATGTCATACTGCTCCCAGGAAAACTTCTTCTTCTTGAATATTTTTGTGAAGTCCGGATCAGAATCAAGCAGAACAGCCAGCCTGTTTTCTACAAACCTCATATTAGGGTTGAGATCCTCTTCCGAAGGATTGATTTTCAATTTTGCCAGTTCAAGTCTCTCCTTAGCTGTCGATGTAAGAGGAGAAACAATACCGAGCATGAACAAATACAAATCTCTGGCAGCTTCACACGAAAGCTCCAGCTGTGTCTTGGCCTCTGAAAGGGACATATTCCCTGATAGCACACTTGAGTAAAGAACTTTAAAGGTCTTAATCCTTAGAATTCGTCTATTGAGCATATAATATTCGAAATTTTATGCAAAGATATATGCATTTTCAGAAAAATCCCTAAATTTGCATAGATTTACTTAAATTTTTACACAATGTATAGTGAGGAATTAGAAGAGGCAAATGCTCAGGAGCGTCCGGGTGAGGATGTTTTTTCAAAGCCGGTTAGAGCAGGTAAACGGACATATTTCTTTGATGTCAAAGCTACAAAAGGGAATGATTACTACCTCACCATCACCGAAAGCAAGCGAAAGATTGAAAGGGATGGAAGATTTGTATATGACAAGCACAAGATTTTCCTCTATAAAGAGGATTTCGACAAATTTGCCGAAGGCCTCCAGGAAGTCATTGACTACATAAAGACCAATTGTCTTTCTGATGCCGGTCTCCAGCACGCTGGCAAAGAAGAGGAAAGCAAATCCGGATTCTCTGATGTAAACTTTGAAGAGCTTTAGAAAAACTGTCTGATTCTATTTCAAGTCTGGACGAAAACCTGATTCAGTGGTAATCATAATCGCCCTCAGGGATTGGATATAGACAAATGAAGTCAGAATCATTCTGATTATAAGACAAAAATCAGGGGCTGCTGAAAAGTCATATTGACTTGGAGGCAGCCCCTTTTCTTTTTGATACAAGTCAGATTTGACTTGGAAATACCTTTACAGACTATCATCCAGAAAGGCGCGTACAGATGCATCTGACGGCATACGCCAGTCCCCTCTCGGAGAGAGGGATACGGATCCTACCTTAGGACCGTCCGGAAGACACGATCTCTTGAACTGCTGGGCAAAGAACCTTCTCAGGAAAGTTTTCAGCCATTTCAGCAATACATCCTGTCCGTATTCCGGGAAAGCCTTCTGCGCGAGGAAGAAAAGCTTATCCGGAGAATATCCGAATCTGAAGAAATTGTAAAGATAGAAATCATGCAATTCATACGGCCCTACCAGGTCTTCCGTTTTCTGGGCTATCTTTCCATCACCTCCGGCAGGAAGAAGTTCCGGACTCACTGGAGTGTCGATTATATCCGAGAGAATATCCCTCACACTGCGGCTGCAATCCTCTGCAGGCACTGAATATTCAGGAAGTTCGGATACCCATTTGACAAGATAGCGGACAAGCGTCTTGGGGACTCCGGCATTGACACCGTACATGGACATGTGGTCACCATTGTATGTCGCCCATCCCAACGCAAGTTCGGACAAATCACCTGTTCCCACCACAATGCCGCCAGTCTGGTTGGCTATATCCATAAGAATCTGGGTCCTTTCTCTGGCCTGGGTATTCTCATAAGTGATATCATGTATATTCTTGTCATGTCCGATATCCTGGAAATGCCTGTCACACGCCGCTGAAATAGGTATCTCCCTTATTGTCACACCCAATCCCCGCATAAGGTCAAGGGCATTGGTATATGTACGGTCAGTAGTTCCGTATCCCGGCATGGTAACTCCTACAATGCCGCTTCTTTTCAAACCGGCCTTGTCAAAGGCAAGAACCGCCACCAAAAGGGCAAGTGTACTGTCAAGACCTCCTGAAATTCCTACTACCGCACTCTTGCAGCCTATATGTTTCAGTCTGGAGGCAAGACCTGTTACCTGCATGGATATAATTTCATTACACCTTCTGTCCCCGTCCCCTGAAGGCAGGAACGGATGCGGCTCCACTGTGCGTAAAAGTTCGGCAGAAAAATCCGTAGCCGCCGCACTGCCCGACTCAACTATAGAATAAAGTCCGTTATATGAAGAAGAACGCGTTCCGTCAGGCGCAATACTTGAAAATGTGCTTGTCTTCTGTCTGAGAACAGATATTTTCTCCACATCTATATCTGCGGCCAAAAGTGCCGGTTCTGACTTGAAACGCTCGTTCTCAGCCAAAATTGTCCCGTTTTCGGAAATCATTGCCGCTCCTCCAAAGACAAGATCCTGACTGGACTCCCCTGCTCCGGATGAACAATACACATAAGCGGAGATTGTCCTTGCAGACTGCTGGCTTATCAGAGACCGTCTGTAATCATTCTTGAACAATACCTCATTGCTCGCAGACAGGTTGAGCACAATCTGTGCGCCTGAAAGACAATGATAAGAAGACGGCGGAACCGGAGCCCACATATCCTCGCAGATCTCTATGGCAAAAGTCGCCTTTCCCACCTTGAAAAGCATGTTGGGAGAAATATTGCAACGGAAGCCAGCATACTTTATCTCGGATGCAAAGCCTTCCCTTACGCTGTCTTTACCGTTACAAAGATACCTGCCGGTAAGAGCATGGATACCGGTCATGAAATCACTGCCTGAGGAAAACCACCTGGATTCATAAAATTCGTTATAGGAAGGAAGATATGTTTTCGGTACGATGCCCTTTATATTTCCGTTTCTCAAAACCACGGCACAATTGTAGAGTCTGTCATTGAAGCGCACCGGAGCACCGACCACGACAGTAATATCCTTGCCTCTGGTAAACTCCATTATCCTGACCACGGCCTTTTCAGCCTCTTCGATCAGAAACTGCTGTCCGAAAAGGTCTCCGCATGAATATCCGGTCACACAAAGTTCGGGAAATACAGCCAGCGAAACGCGTTTGACAAAAGCCTCGTCTATAAGCGAGCAAATCCTTTCTGCATTAGTTGCAGGGTCGGCAAGGCTCACTACCGGAACCGCAGCCGCCACTCTTAAAAATCCATAATCCTTCATAATGCCTGCACCGGAAGTCCTATCTCCGTCTCATTCCACGGGCCATGTTCTGGAAACCTCCGGTCATGACAGTCTTCATAACCTTGCGGGTATCCTCAAACTGCTTCAGCAGCCTGTTTACTTCTGCTATCGAAGTACCGCTGCCTGCTGCTATACGCTTGCGGCGGCTACCGTTTATAATTTCAGGTTTTTCTCTCTCCTCAGGAGTCATGGAAAGGATAATTGCCTCTACACCCTTGAATGCACTGTTGTCGATATCTACATTTTTCAGAGCCTTACCCATTCCAGGTATCATGGATGCCAGATCCTTGATGTTACCCATCTTCTTCACCTGCTGTATCTGATCGTAGAAGTCACTGATAGTAAACTGGTTCTTGGCAAGTTTCTTTTTCAACTGGCGTGCCTGCTCTTCATCAAACTGCTCCTGTGCTTTCTCAACGAGGGTAACCACGTCACCCATTCCGAGGATTCTGTCAGCAATACGCTTAGGATGGAAAACATCCAGGGCTTCCATCTTTTCTCCGGTACTTACAAACTTGATCGGCTTTCCTACAACTGCCTTTATCGAGAGGGCGGCACCACCGCGTGTATCACCGTCCATCTTGGTAAGCACGACTCCATCGAAATCAAGACGGTCATTAAATGCTTTTGCTGTCTCTACCGCATCCTGACCAGTCATCGCGTCAACTACGAAAAGAGTCTCGGTAGGGCTTACAGCATCTCTGACAGCTGCGATTTCATCCATCAGCTCCTGATCTACTGCAAGACGTCCAGCAGTATCTATTATTACTACTGAATAGCCTTCTTTCTTTGCAAAAGCCACTGCATTCTTCGCTATAGCGACAGGATCTTTCACTCCAGGTTCTGTATAGACAGGAACACCTACCTGATCGGCAAGAACTTTCAACTGGTCGATAGCGGCAGGACGGAATGTATCACAGGCGGCAACCAGGACCTTCATTCCCCTTTTGCTCTTTATATTCAAAGCAAGTTTTCCTGTAAAAGTCGTCTTACCTGAACCGTTCAGACCCGCCACAAGCACAATACCGGGCTGGCCCTTGATGTTGATGTCACTGGAATTGCTTCCCATGAGAGCGGCAAGCTCATCATGGACAATCTTTACCATCATCTGCTCAGGCTTTACCGCCGTAAGAACATCCTGTCCCATAGCCTTCTGCTTCACGTCATCACAGAACTGCTTTGCAATCTTGTAGCTTACGTCTGCGTCCAAGAGGGCACGCCTGATATCCTTGAGGGTCTCGGCAACATTGATTTCCGTAATCTTTCCCTCTCCTTTAAGCATCTTGAACGAGCGTTCAAGCCTGTCAACTAAATTTTCAAACATATTATTATAATTTTCTGATTTTTACATATATCACTTGTCTGCAGGATTGAAATAATCAATCATTTCCGGAGCACTTTCCAGATCATCTGAATAAACTGCCGTAGCAAAATCCCTCAAATTATACCTGCTCGCCATTACCTGACCGTAAGCTCCCGCACTCCTGACAGCCATAATGTCCCCTCTTACACTGAACGGCAGCATTCTGCCCTGTCCCCATACGTCACTTGATTCACATACAGGTCCGACCACATCATAGACCTGTCCCTCCGGAAATGACGGCCTGAGGCTGGCTGAAAGATTCTCTATCTTATGATATGAGCCGTACAATGCCGGACGTATCAAGTCATTCATTCCGGCATCCAATATAAGAAAAGTCTTCGTTTCTCCGATTTTAACAAACAGGACTCTGGAAACAAGCGTCCCACACTGCGCCACAACAGCTCTTCCAGGCTCAATGTGCAGATGCTGTCCGGGGCGTCTCGGATAATTGGAAACAATAGCCTTGAACCACTTGTCAAAGTCGGGTATGCTATTTTCATCAGGTTCCTCATAATCGACTCCCAAGCCTCCGCCAAAATCCACATTTTTTATTTCAAGTCCGGTGTTTTCAAAATAAGTGACTATTTCATTGACTCTCCTTGCCTCCAGACTGAACACATCGGATACTTCCGTAATCTGCGACCCTATATGAAAATGAAGCCCTGTAAAATTAATATTATTGCAACGCCCTATCATCTCCGTCAAATCATTGAACTCGTGGGAAGATATGCCGAACTTGTTCTCTGAAAGACCTGTCGTCACATATTTATGGGTATGTGCATCTATATCAGGATTAATCCTTGCAGAAACATTAGCCTTCAGACCTAAAGCCCCCGCCATAGCATCAATCACAAACATCTCCTGCAGAGACTCGCAGTTAAATGACGATATTCCGGCTTTCAATGCTGAATATATTTCCCTGTCACTCTTTCCCACACCGGCAAAAACCGTATTATCAGGTCCGAAACCGCATTCTATTGCATAAAGGACTTCATTCCCGCTTACACAGTCCGCACCAAGTCCACTGGAGGATATATATTCCATTATTCTCCTGTCAACATTGGCCTTTACCGCATAATGGACGTTGATATCATACTTGGAAGACAACGACACTATTCTATCTACGGTAGCTGCAAGCAGTTCCATATCATAGAAGTAAAATGGAGTTCTGATCCGTTCCAGTATTTCCACAGTCGTTTTTTCAAGCATAATCAGCGATTTCCTTAAATAAAATGCAAAACGATTGCAAAAATAGGGAAAAAATCGCTAATTTCGCGCTTTGAAGTTTGACAAACTCAAATTTCAGTCATTTATTTCTACAAAACAATAAAACTGATGGTTTGAAAATGGAAAAAGGACCTATTTCACAATTCATTACACATCATTATCGTCATTTCAACTCTGCTTCTCTGGTAGATGCAGCCAAAGCTTATGACGAGCACATGAAAAAAGGCGGCAAGATGATGCTGGCCATGGCAGGAGCGATGAGTACTGCCGAACTCGGACTCTCTCTCGCAGAGATGATCCGCCAGGACAAGATTCAGATAGTTTCATGCTCTGCAAACAACCTTGAGGAAGACATAATGAACCTGGTTGCCCACTCTCACTACTATAGAGTACCTGGCTACAGAGATTTGACTCCTGCACAGGAAAAAGAGCTCCTTGACAACCATATGAACCGTGTTACAGACACATGTATTCCTGAAGAGGAAGCATTCCGCCGTCTTGAGCACCACCTCGTTGCAGTATGGAAAGAAATGCAGGCTACCGGAGAAAGACTCCTTCCTTACGAAGTAATGTACAAACTCCTCCGCAGCGGTGTTCTTGAGCAGTACTATGAGATCGATCCTAAGGACAGTTGGGTACTGGCTGCATGTGAAAAGAACATTCCTATCGTTGTTCCTGCATGGGAAGACAGCACTACAGGAAACATCTTTACTGCACACTGTATCAAGGGCGAACTTGACCCTCACATCATCAAGGGTGGTATCGAGACCATGATGTTCCTGACTGACTGGTACAAGCACAACTCTGGCGGAGAAGGCGTAGGCTTCTTCCAGATCGGAGGAGGTACAGCAGGTGACTTCCCTATCTGCGTTGTTCCTATGATGGAGCAGGATTTAGGATGGACAGGTACTCCACTCTGGAAATATTTCTGCCAGATTTCAGACAGTACTACATCATACGGATCTTACTCAGGAGCCGTTCCTAACGAAAAGATCACATGGGGCAAACTTGATGTGGATACTCCTCGTTTCATCGTAGAGTCAGATGCCACTATCGTTGCACCTCTGATGTTTGCATACATTCTCGGCTGGTAAGCTTATACCGAAAGGAATGCACATATTGAGCGGGGAAGCAGAATAAGCTGCCCCGCTTCTTTAAATAAAGATTTTTAACCGACTTGTATTGTGCCTGAACTTTTTGACACGCCGTTTTTTCAGTGGCAAGCACTTGTTATTTCAGCCACATTGGCAATGATTCTTCTTCTGATCAGAGTGCCAAAGACAGAGTATGCAAAAAAACTCACGAAATCAAAAAACACGATAGCAGTGAACTATCTGGTCTCTTCTGCCGTGTTCTGCTATACTCTTTATAATATTTCCGACACCCTTCTTTACGAGGAATTTTCCGCGCTGACAATGCTGATTGTAGTCGCATTTTCATCTATAATCATATCTTACTCCCTGATAAACCTTCTTTCCCATAAAGATCAAGACTCGGGCAGATATACATTGAGTATTTTCCTTGTTGCAGCAGCAAGCCTGATACTCATTGAGTCGTTTTTTTCAGGAAATACAAGACTGCACAGTATTACACTCTATATAAGCATAGCACTCTTTGCAATACAAAGTTGCTTCCTCATCATATTATTTGACAAGAATTACAAAAAGGCCCTTGAACTGCTTGAAAAATACTATGACGAGGATGAAGAGCATAAGATCAAATGGATAAGGTTCTGCTACATACTGACTATGCTCACAGATATGTTTATGCTGGTCTACATATTTTTCCCGGGAAAACTATTGAGAATGTACTTGTTCTGCTATATTCTATATATGATATACTTTGCCAGCAACTTCATTTCTTTCATCGGAAGCCACAAACTGCTTCTTGATGCTGTAGGGCACTTTGCAATATCAGAACAAAGTGCAATATTCAGCAGAAAAAAACGCAAAAACAGGGAAAAGAAGGAAAACAAGAAGGAGAATAATGATAATTTCAAGGAACTTGATTCCGCTCTTGAAAAATGGATACAGGAAAAAAAGTACAGGGAATACGATAAAAGCCGCGAAGAAACGGCACAGGAACTTGGCACTACCAAAGAAATGCTTCAAATGTATTTCACTGAAAAAATAGGCATGGATTTCAGGAGCTGGCGTACGGAATTAAGAATTAAAGACGCTAAAGCTCTTCTGCTGCAGAAAAAGGAATATTCTATAAATTTCATTGGAGAAACAGTCGGATTCAGCGACAGGTCCAACTTTCACCGACAGTTTACCAAATCGGTAGGCTGCTCTCCTAAAGAGTGGAGGGAATCAGACGGCCACCCTGTATTAGACCAAGATAAATAATCTGGTTTTCAACCTTATATTCATTTGAAGGCCCGACTCCAGGCGTAAGATAATATTCTATGGAACCATCTGTGTAGGTGCTGGCCCCTAAAGCAGTTAACCTTAAAAAAGGTGCCATTGCTGACACTTCTATGGTAAATGTTCCGTCTTCCTCGTCAGTTTCAGTTTTTTCAACATGGATAGGACTTAAACTGGCCCTATCCTTGAAGACTTCGAGTATAATCCCAATTTCCCTGCCGGATATCGGCAAATTTGTATCTTTATCATATACAAAACCTGATATTTCCACCTCAATGGGATATCGCAATTCCACATCTGACATTTCATAGTAAGAATCCCTGGCACAGGAAATAACGGAAAAATATGCTGCCATCAAAACAACGGCAACACATAGAAATTTCTTCAAATTATTGTAAATAAGTATCATCCGGCAAAATTTTTTACCGGTTCAGGAAGTACACGCCTGCAAAGATAGTAAAAATATGATATATTACACAGTCTTCTTAATTCAAGGGAAAAGTCAGACTATGCAATATATCATATAAAGACTTCAAATAAAAGTAAAGATTACTGATGCGCCGGACGCAGAAGGTCAAGAACAGTCTTTACCGGATTGAATGTCTCGGAAGGAACTTCTACAAAAAGCGTATTCCAGTCACTCATAGAGCCGTTCCACAGTCCCGGCAGCTCAAGAGCCTTAAGTTCACGGCCCTGATAACTCTTTGAGCTAATAAAGCCGGCATCCTGATCGACAAATTTATGAAGATCAAAACTTCTGCCCTTGTAATCATGCAGACAGCATACAATATCGACAGGATTGAAGTGAGTAGCCTCTGAGAGTGCCTTACGCGCCTTTTCGTCAGCCATATTTATCTGTACACCTTCCAGAATCTGTAATGAAGTAGCACCGTCCCTGCCTTTTACAATAAACGGACCTCCTCCTGGCTCACCTTCATTCTTAACCATACCACAAACTCTGACAGGTCTGTCAAGTTTCCTGCGCAGCAAGTCTGCCCTTGCCATGGCTCCAGACACCTCCGGCAAAGAAATGCACAGTTCTTTCTCAAGAAAACATGCAGCTTCATCACACACGGCCTGGCACTTAGAATCGGATGGATCATCAAAAGCATCGAGTCTGCGCAAAAGCCCATGTATCCTGTCTCTCAGTTCCAGACATTTGCCCATAAGAGCTTTTTTATAATCTGCAGTTATTTTAAGAAGACGCTCATTTGCCACATTATCAATATTCTTTATCGAAACCAGTTCCTCCTTCAATTCATTCAGATTATTGATAAGAGCACCGTGACCGGCCGGTCTGAAAAGAAGGGAATCAGCCTCAGTTCTGAAAGGGAGGTTTTCAACATCAACCGCTATTGTATCCGTAGCCTTGTCCTGGTAAGTAAAAACAATATTGTACTTTACGCCGAAACGCTTTTCATACTCATCCTTTACTGATAAAAGGACATCCTCAAAAAGATGACGGTGCTCAGGAGATATGGTTACGACAATATTTGCAGTTCCGTCATCATTACGCATATATTCCTGTGCTTCTATCAAATGCTCTTCAAAAGCAGTACGCACCTCTCCTGAGTCATACCTGTGAAACTTTATGACACCCTTTGGTTTTGCGCCATATGCCAGAGGCTCCTGCTCCAGAGTTTTTGAAAGCACAGATTCCATATATGCCCTGCCACAAGAAACCGGAGGGAAAATACCAGAATCATAAAATGCGAACTTCTCAATATTATCAACAAACTTTCCAGCAGGAGAATCAGAAACCAAATCCTCACCTGCGCGCAATTTATCCAGCCCTGAGAACAAATCCTTGAACATGCGTGAAGCTGCTCCTGATGCCGGCACAAATTTGCATTTTCCTTCTATTGATGCTGAATCATAATATGCAACAGCCTTGCTGACAGCATCCGCATCCATGACAACAATACCGTTTCCGGGCGTGGCAGGAGCACAAATCTTCATCCAGGGAAACCCCTTTTTAAAGCGTTCTATCTGCCTGTCAACGGCAGCGACAGATGAACCTCTTGATTCAATCTGCCTAACATCGTCTTCATTGAACATATTTAAAGTATTTAATGTTATTTGTTTATGTTTATGTTTATTGGAAACTGTTTTTCACTATTGGTCCAGCTGTTTCAGTCAATATATATTTCCCTTCTGTACTTATATTCGGAGCGCAAACTTTCAAATTTGTCAGGCTGCATCCTGAACATGAAGTCATCTGTAAAAATAGGATAGTTGTATTGAAGCAACGAGGTCACCTCTCCCTGGTTCATCCCTTTAAAGTCAAGCTTTACAGGCTCATGCTCAGGCACATCAACAGGAGGATAAAAATCATATAGGCTCTCGAAGCCGAAATGCCTTGCCACAGCGCGCACGGCAGAGGCTGTACCGTTCTGCTTGCCCTGATAAGAATATCCGGCAATATGCGGAGTCGCAATATCAACCATTTCAAGCAAATCCGCATCCACATCAGGCTCATTGTTCCATGTATCGATAATTACAGCCCCTAATTTCGGTATAGCCTCCTTCAGGGCATCATCCACGACTACCTCTCCTCTTGAAGCATTTATAAAGAAAGCACCGGGGCGCATCATTGCAAAGAAATGACTGTCAGCCATACATCTTGTAGTATCATCCAGAGGTGTATGCATCGTAACTATCTGTGAGTTAGTAAGCAGATAATCCAAATCACAGAATTTATCTTTGCCTTCCTTTGCAGCCCGAGGAGGATCACAAAGTAAAACATTGAATCCCAAATATTCTGCCATATGCTCTACTTTCTTTCCTACATTTCCTACACCTATTATACCCATAGTCGCCCCATCAAGCTTGACGGCTTTACGGGATGCGACTCCGTAAAGTGCAGAAAAGACATACTGCATTACACCTCCGGAATTGCACCCTTCCGCATTGTGGACTTCAATATTGTGGGTATTGCAAAAATCAAAATCAATATGATCAGTGCCTATAGTTGCCGTAGCAATCATGCTGACACGCGATCCTCCCAATAAAGACTCATTGCACCTGGTCCTTGTCCTTATTACAAGGGCGTCCGCACCCATGACATCCTCCTTACAAATATCCTTTCCATCTATATAAGCTACATCTGCATACGGTTCAAACACACCTTCAAGAAAAGGTATGTTCTTGTCCGCTACTATTTTTATTCTTTTTTCCATATATGCGTAAATATAACAACTAATTTACCTCAAGACAATACCTTTAACAAAGACCTTTTTCCCGGGATCCCTTACAAACAATTCGTCATTCAAAAGAAATTCATTAATATTCCTTAGAATGATATCCTGCTGGAAATAAAGCCTGTTTCTCACAACCGAAGAACTTATGGCACAATACAGTACATTGTTTTTCAAGTATCTGTCAACAGTATATGCCGCAGCCCCGGACACCTCGTCCCAGGCAGCAAAAATCCGCTGCCTGTTCAGTCCTGCCGTCAGTTTCATTTCCTTTATATAAATGGAAATGAGTTCGTCCATGGAGCAGGCATCTTTACGCGAAAGCCTGCTTTTCAGTTCATTCTGCCTCCTCATTGCTATCTAAAAATCAAAGACTGCTTCCCCCGCATAAGGCGAATTCTCCAGATACAGTTTCAAAATATGCCCTGTCTTCTGTAAGCCTGTCCACAATACCGGCCATACGCACCTTGTTGCTGTCAGTTATGAAAATCTGGCCAAAATCATTGCTGGAAACCATTTCAAGCAAATTTGAAATCCTGTTCATATCAAGTTTGTCAAAGACATCGTCCAAAAGAAGAACCGGAGCAAAACCGCAACTCTTTTTCATAATTTCATATTGAGCGAATTTCAGTGAGACCAGAAAAGACTTCTGTTGTCCCTGGGAGCCGCATCTGCGTATTGGCCAGCCATTCATTGAAAACTCAAAATCATCTCTCTGCAGACCTGTCGTAGTATATTTCAATGCGCGGTCTTTTTCAAATGAAGCAGCCAAAAGATCTTCAAGATTCCCTTTTTCCATATCTGACTTATATGTCACTGAAACTTGTTCTGATCCTCCAGACAATATATTGTAATATTCTGCCACAGCAGGCTGGATATCTTCAGCAAACTTTTTCCTTATCTTATACACCGGCTCCGCATAAGACTGCATTCTTGCATCAAATACAGACAGCAAGTCCTTGTCCAACATCTGTTCTTTCAGCATCTTGTTTCTCTGCTGGAGCAGTCTGTTATACTGCTGAAGCGCAGCAAGATACTCTCTGTCAATCTGAGAAAGTACTGAATTCACAAATTTGCGTCTTCCTTCTCCGGACTCGCTTACCAAAGCGATATCCTCCGGTGAAACCATGACTACAGGAAGCACTCCTATATGTGAGGAGATTTTCGGGTAAAGCTTGTCATCACGCCTTACTTTTTTCTCTCCGGAAGCGTCCACCTGTATGGAGAACTTACTCTGCAACGAGTTTTGCATACGGTAAGTTCCGCACATTAAAAAGGATGTCGTCCCATATCGGAAATTAAACTTGTCAGACGAAGAAAAGGCACTCTTTGTCATTGACAGATAATATATTGCGTCCAGAAGATTAGTTTTGCCTTCACCGTTATTCCCTGAAATACAATTCAAATTTGGTGAAAAGGCCAGTTCCTGGAACTTGATGTTCCTGAAGTCGGCCACAGTTATTTTTTCCAAAAAAGGCATACAGTAACTTAAATTGTTTCGCTATATATACTCATAAGAAACTTCAGATTCAAAAGCTGATATATCTTACATTCCGTAACAGAGCTGATGCAAAGATACTGAATTATAATTGTTGTTTTATACAAAATTTTATAAATTTGCCGCTCATTTCGGAAAACAATAAAAATAAATAAGATGACTAAAGAAATCAAAAACGAAAATGCTGAGGCAGTTGTCGAGGCTGTTTCCAAGACAGAAATCTTCTTCAGAGAAAACAGAAAGCTTCTCCTGACTATTCTTGCAGTACTTGTCATTGCCGGAGCAGGGTTTTTCCTTTACCACAAGTTCGTATATGAAGTACAAAGGGCTGAGGCGATGGAGCAGATGTACCCTGCTGAAGAGAACTTCCGCAACCAGGAATTCGAACTTGCACTTAACGGCGACGGAAACGTACTCGGATTCTCACAGATCATCAGCGAGTATGGCAGTAAGGCTGGAAAGGCTGTCTATTTCTATGCCGGAGTATGTGAACTTCAGCTTGGCAATTACGAGCAGGCTATAAAGTATTTGAACTCATACAACGGAAAAGACGCCATACTGAAAGCACGTGCTACTGCATGTATCGGAGATGCTTATGTAGGTCTTGAGGATTATGGCAAAGCTCTCGGCTATTTCGAAAAGGCAGCATCCACTATAGACAATATGTATGCTGCAGGTTACCTTCTTAAAGCAGGTGTAGTATGCGAAAAACTCGGACAGAATGAGAAGGCAATTACTTTCTACAAGAAAATCAAAGAGCAGTATCCGCAGTCAATGGAAGGATACAGCATCGACAAATATATTTCAAGAATAGAAGCTGAATAGTTATGGGAAGAGCATTTGAGTTCAGAAAGGAAAGAAAGTTCAAGCGTTGGGGTCACATGGCCCGTACTTTCACAAAAATCGGAAAAGAAATCACAATAGCTGTAAAGCAGGGAGGTCCTGATGTTACAGGAAACCCTAGGCTCAGAGCTCTGATCCAGACTGCTCGCAGCGAAAACATGCCGAAAGACAATATCGAACGTGCAATAAAGAGAGCCAGCGACAAGGACCAAAGCGACTACAAAGAGATTGTTCTCGAAGGTTACGGTCCTCATGGAGTTGCTTTTCTTGTAGAGGCAGCAACAGACAATAACAACCGTACAGTTGCTAATGTCCGTTCATATTTCACAAAGAGCGGGGGATCTCTCGGAACATCAGGAAGTGTTGACTACATGTTTGACCACAAGTGCTACTTCAGAATGAAGAGCGAAAAGCCTGTTGACATCGAGGAACTCGAGCTTGAACTCATCGACTACGGTGCAGATGAAGTTTTCGAAGAAGAGGATGAAGACGGAAACAAGGAAATAAACATCTACGGAGAATATACCGCTTTCAACAACATCCAGAAATTCATCGAGGAACAGGGATACGAATTGGTTTCTGCAGAATTTACAAGAATTCCTAATGTTGATCTCAAGGATATTGCGGCAGAAGATCGTATTGAGCTGGACAAACTTGTAGAAAGACTTGAGGAAGATGATGATGTTCAGAATGTATATCACACAATGAAACCGGCTGATGAGGAATAATTTTCCGCAGGATGCAGTTTAAAAATAGCCGACCCGCGGGTCGGCTATTTTCATATTACCACCATACGGCTCCATACATCAAGAAGCTGCAGACAAAACCTCCGGCTGCCCTGCTATAGTCTGATTCTAAAGTGCTTTATTCTCGGATCAAGCATATTCTCCGGAACGATTGTTTTTATTATATCGGAAATGATATTGAGAAAACGCTCTCTGACATAATCCTTCCTTATAACCAGTGAAATTTCCCTCTCAGGCTCAGGCAATCCGATTTTACGCACATTCTTCTTTCTAATGTCAGACAGGTACGCCAAATGCATCTGCGGAATTATAGTATGTCCCCCATTTACATCCAGAACACGGAGCAGTGTATCTATACTGCCTGATTCATAAACTGCAGAGTGCTTCCTGGCAAGTTCGCAGAATCCCTCTATCTGATTTCTGAAACAGTGCCCCTCCTGAAGCACCCAAAGATTATCCCCTGGAAGTAAATTCGGCTCAAGCGTATCATACTCGTACAATGGATCCCCTGGTGTAACATAGGCATAAAATTTTTCATGATATAGAGGTATTTCAAGTAATTCGGTATCATACAGAGGGGTAGCAAGGATACCCATATCCAGTTCAGCCTTTTTCAATGCATCGGTTATAGCCTCTGTCTTTGATTCGGAAAAACAGATTGCAAGTCCAGGATATTCTTTAAGCCTGCTTACCATTCCGGGCAGTATATATGGCGAAACTGTCGGTATAATTCCCATATTGATTTTTCCTGTTACCATCCCACGTTCTTCTGCAGTAATCTCGGAAAGCTGCTCAGCATTGAAAAGAACAATCCTGGCCTTTTCGATTATCCTCTCCCCTATTTCTGTCGGCTTCACCGGGTGTGACTTTCTATCAAATATTACTACATCCAATTCATTTTCAAGCACTTTTACCATACTACTCAATGTAGATTGGGTCACACCGCAAGCTTCTGCTGCACGAATGAAGTGTCTATGCTCGTCAATGGCGACAATATATTGTAGCTGCTGTAAGGTCATTATCGTATTATTATTGAGTTTATCAATACAAATATAGAAAATATCTGTTTGATAAATACATTTCCCTACCATATCTTTGCTGTGTAAACAAAAACAAAGTATAACAATACAGCGTCATGACCATGTCAATACGCATAAAACAATAAAAATATGGGAGCTATACATTTGACAAAAAGCGAATTTCTTAAAAAGATAGCAGATTTCGAGAACAATCCTTCAGAATGGATATTCCTAGGAGACAAACCTGCAATAGTAGATTTCTACGCAGACTGGTGCGGTCCCTGCAAAATGGTCAGTCCTATCCTTGACGAACTTGCTGACGAATATAAAGACAAAGTAAATATATATAAGGTCAATACTGAAAAAGAACAGGAACTTGCAGCTGCATTCGGAATACGTTCAATACCTTCGATTCTTTTCATACCGAAAAACGGACAACCCCAAATGGCACAAGGTGCAATGCCTAAGACAACTTTTGTGCAAGCGATAAAGGAAGTCCTTTCAGTAAAATGACAAACCTCCAGCCTCAGAATTCCCATCGGATTCTGAGGTTTTTTTACAATAATGCTCATTTTTAAATAATTTCTGAAAAAAAGCATTTATATTTGCACATTTGGCAATAATTGTAGCCAAACTGGAACTTGAATAAACAGATAAAACATTTATTATGAGCATCCAACAGGAAAAAATCAAAGAATTGGTTGAGCGTAGAGCCAAAGCCCGCATGGGTGGCGGTCAGAAAAGGATTGACGCCCAGCACGCAAAAGGAAAATTTACGGCACGCGAAAGAATCGCCATGCTCCTTGATGAAGGAAGTTTTGAAGAATATGATATGTTCGTACAGCACCGTTGTACAAATTTCGGTATGGAAAAGACCAAATTTGATGGTGACGGAGTCGTAACCGGACAGGGTACAATAGACGGAAGACTTGTATATGTATTTGCACAGGACTTCACAGTTTCAGGAGGTTCTCTTTCCGAAACGATGGCCCAGAAAATATGCAAAGTTATGGACATGGCTGTAAAAAACGGAGCCCCTTGCATCGGTCTCAATGACTCAGGCGGAGCCAGAATACAGGAAGGAATATGCGCACTTGCAGGTTTCGGAGAAATTTTCCAGAGAAACATCATGGCTTCCGGAGTTGTACCTCAGATTTCAGGTATTTTCGGACCTTGCGCCGGTGGTGCAGTATACTCCCCTGCCCTTACCGACTTCAACATTATGATCAAGGATACATCTTATATGTTCCTTACCGGACCAGGAGTTGTCAAGACTGTAACAGGAGAAGTGGTTACACAGGAAGAGCTCGGCGGCGCAAGTGTACACTCTACCAAGAGCGGAGTCGCTCATTTTGCCGCAGAAAACGAAACAGAAGGTATTCAGATTATAAAGGATATCCTCAGCTTTATTCCACAGAATAATATGGAAGAAGCTCCGATAGTGCCTACCAGTGACCCTATATCAAGAGTGGAAGACCTTCTCAATGACATCATCCCGGACAGCCCTAACAAACCTTACGATATGTATAAGGTTATAGGAAGCATTGTGGATGACGGTAAATTCCTTGAAATACACAAGAGCTACGCAAAGAACATCATTATCGGCTTTGCACACATGAACGGCAGATCAGTAGGTATAGTTGCAAACCAGCCTAAGATACTTGCAGGAGTACTGGATATCAACGCCTCACGCAAGGCTGCACGCTTCGTACGTTTCTGCGATGCCTTTAATATTCCTCTTGTAACGCTCGTGGACGTACCGGGATTCCTCTGCGGAACCCAGCAGGAGTACGGCGGAATTATTGTTCATGGTGCAAAACTCCTTTATGCATACGGGGAAGCTACTGTTCCAAAAGTAACAGTTACTCTCAGAAAATCTTACGGAGGATCACATATCGTAATGAGTTGCAAACAGTTGCGCGGAGACATCAACTATGCTTGGCCATCAGCAAATATCGCTGTAATGGGAGCGGAAGGTGCAGTAGAAATCCTCTACTCAAAAGATATCAAGGCTATGGAAGACCCTGCCGAAAAGGCTCGTGTGGCAGAAGAGAAGAAAAAAGAGTATAACGATCTTTTCTGCAACCCTTATCAGGCGGCAAGTTACGGATACATCGACGATGTAATTGAACCAAGGAACACAAGATTCCGTGTCATCAGGGCTCTCGAGCAGTTGGCCAACAAGAAGGTTGTGAATCCTGCCAAGAAGCACGACAACCTTCCTCTGTAATCCACTGTATAACTGAAAGAATTTTCATAACGATGAGAAACAAACTTAAATATATATCTGCATCTGCCGCTCTGCTGCTTGCGAGTCTGAGTCTGTCAGCCCAGCACAGTGAGGTTGTTGCAGAAAAAAGCCGCATTATGGCAGAAAGAGACCCTTACGGCTTCATAATGCTCATCACTTGTGCAGGAGTGGTGTTTGTTGCACTTATACTCCTTTACATAATATACAAGTATATGGGCAAGTTCCACACACGCAAATCTGCCGAGAGACCTGCTTCTGCAGCACCGATAGCGGAGAAGGCTGGAAAAGACGGGCTTACTCCAGAAACTGCACTTGCAATAGCTATGGCTCTGGATAAAGAATGCGGTGGAGAGACCAAGGCTGCAATTGCAATGGCCCTGCACCAGTATTTCAACGATACTGTTCACGACCAGGAAAGTTTCGTGCTTACTATCAAGCCGACATTCAGCCAATGGGCATCAAGATATTCTACACTGAGGCAGCTGCCCGAAAGGAAATAACATTTTGAAATCAAAAAAACAAAAATAAGAATTATGACACAGTACAAATTCAAGATTAACGGCAACGAGTACAATGTTGCAATCAACTCTGTTGAAGGAAACATAGCTGACGTCACTGTAAACGGCGCTTCATACAAGGTGGAAATGGAAAATACTCCGGTAGCTCCGGCACAGCCAGCTCCAGCAGCTGCACCTGTACAGGCTGCTCCGGCACCAGTCAAAGCTGCTCCGGCACCGACTCCGGCAGCCGCTGCCGCTCCTGCACCGGCTACGCCAGCAGGAGCAGGAAAACCTGTAACTTCTCCTCTTCCAGGTGTAATCATTGAAGTCTCAGTTAAGGTAGGCGATGTGGTAAAGGCCGGACAGCAGGTAGCAGTCCTCGAAGCTATGAAAATGGAAAATGCCATAGAAACCGCATCAGCAGGTACTGTTACAGCAATACATGTAAACAAAGGCGACTCTGTTCTTGAGGGTGCTCCTATCGTGACTATCGCATAACAGATATGAACACAATAGTAGAAAGTTTACAGCAATTCTTACAATATACCGGATTTGCAAATGCGACATGGCAGCATTTTGTAATGATTGCCATCGGTATAATGTTCATATATCTTGCGATTAAGAAAGAGTGGGAGCCGCTTCTTCTGGTACCTATCGGATTCGGTATCATTATAGGCAACATTCCGTTCTTCCCTGGTCTCAGTATAGGAATCTACGAAGAAGGATCAGTTTTGAACATTCTTTACCAAGGTGTTGTAAAAGGATGGTATCCACCACTTATCTTCCTGGGTATCGGAGCTATGACTGATTTTTCTGCCCTTATTTCAAACCCGAAACTGCTCCTGATCGGAGCTGCTGCCCAAATGGGTATTTTCGGGGCATATATGCTTGCTCTGCTTACAGGCTTTGCACCTAATGAAGCAGGAGCAATAGGTATCATCGGAGGAGCTGACGGACCTACTGCTATCTTCCTTTCGTCAAGACTTGCTCCTGAACTGATGGGAGCCATTGCAGTATCAGCCTACTCTTATATGGCACTCGTACCTGTAATACAGAGGCCTATAATGCTTCTGCTTACAAACAAGAAAGAAAGAATAATCAGAATGCCTGCGCCAAGAGCCGTCAGCCAGAAAGAAAAGATTATTTTCCCTATTGTCGGCATAATAATCACGGCATTTCTTGTTCCATCTGGCTTGCCACTTCTTGGCATGCTTTTCTTTGGAAACCTTCTCAAGGAAAGCGGGGTTACACGCAGACTTGCCGAGACTGCACGCGGTCCAATGATCGACGTAGTTACTATACTTATCGGACTTACAGTGGGTTGCTCGACTCAGGCAGACAAATTCCTGACCGGGACATCTGTAAAGATTTTCGTACTTGGACTTCTCTCGTTTGTAATAGCAACTACCTGCGGTGTGCTTTTTGTCAAATTCATGAATCTTTTCCTTAAGCCGGGAAAGAAACTCAACCCTCTTATCGGAAATGCAGGAGTATCAGCTGTGCCTGACTCTGCACGAGTTTCCGAAGTAGTAGGAAGGGAGTTTGACAGAAACAACCATCTGCTAATGCACGCAATGGGGCCTAATGTAGCCGGAGTTATCGGTTCTGCTGTTGCAGCAGGAATCCTGCTCGGCTTCCTTGGATAATATATCCAGAACATATGTCAATCTGAAGGAGCCGACCCTTTTGGGTCGGCTTTCGTTGTTTTAAAGGATTGCGAAGTCGCAGTC
>URDD01000022.1 GCA_900546395.1 uncultured Bacteroidales bacterium
TTATATATTGACATTATGTCAATGATTCTCTTGACTTCCTTTTCATCAAAGAAGTGTCTTGATATATCAAGATGCAAGCCTCTGTATCCGAAACGAGGGCTGTCTTTTATATTCAGGCAAGGAAGGTTCCAGTCAGCGTCAGGAGCCGGCAATGTGCCATAAATATTTACCGGTAGGAGCTGTTTAATAGTCTGTACTGCATAAAGGAATCCGTTCAGTGAGGATGCCTTTGCCGTAACTCCCTTTTTAGCAATCTCCAAAGTGTATTCTTCCTTACCTAATGAACTGTCCATAATGAAGTTGAAGCCACCAGTGTTTTCCATAAGGACTTCTTCTTCGACTTTTAAGGCAGTCTCTTTTCCGGAAATTTCAGAAAGTCTGCCTGCAAAATCCTTTATGGAAGAAATTATCATAGGATCTTCAATTCCGCAACAGGTAACAGAAGTTCCTGCAGCATTGAACCTTCCGTTTCCTTGTTCTACTGAAAGAGGATAAGGAATCAGGTTCAGCTCGTTTTTCTCAGGGCAGCTGCAGGCTGCGGCCATTGCAGTCAAAGCAGAGGCGATAAAGATTTTTGTTTTATTCATTGCTTGTTATGTTAATTTATAATTATTTCGTCGGTGAATAGCCATGCTCCGGGACGGCTGTTCTTTCTGGCAACTACCCTTATATATCGTCCCTGTATGTCGCATACGGCGGAGTAGAGCTTGAACATAATCTTAGGAGCTTCGTCAGGAATGTCACAATATGCTTTCCCTGCACTGATGAAATCTGTTCCGTTTTCTGAAACAAGGAATTCCACGTCCTGAGGAACTTGTACCCAGGCTCCGTAGGAATGCATGAATGTTGCTCCTATAAATCTTATATTCTGTATTTTACCAAGGTCTATGGTTATGTCCATATCTCCAAGAAATCCCTGCCACTTCTTGTCTCCATATGTCCAGCCGCCAAGTATTCCGTCGGTAAGGGTAGAATTCCCTGCAGCCCTGTACTGCTCTTTATAAGGTGTATCATATGTTACCTTGCAACCTTTTCCGAGATGATGTACCTGAGCAAGGCTCTCTTTACGTTCCCCATATTCGTTTTCAAGGTCAAATACATTGAATCCCATTTCTTCAAGCAGACTGCATATTTTGAGAGATCTGTTTCTGAAATCTGCGTAGTTTTTGTTTTCGGGACGGCTCCATCCGGTCTCGGCAATGGCAAATGCCCTCGGGTAGTACATATATTCGGCATGACTGTCTTCAGTCACGTATTCTGACCACAGGTTGCCTTGTATGCCAAGAATATGTGATTTTTCCTGAGGAGAAAGACTATCTTCTACAGGTTCATATATATATGTTTTTTCCAAAGGAGTGTATCCTCCGATAGATACAGGCTCTTTGAAAGGAGCATCCTGTGAATAGTCCAGATAGCACGAAGCCCCCGGGGTCATGATTACATCGTGTCCGGCTTTTGCAGCAGCGATTCCTCCTTCTGTGCCGCGCCAGGACATTACAGTGGCATTCGGTGCCAGACCGCCTTGCAGAATCTCGTCCCATCCGATAATTTTCCGTCCTTTTGAATTTACGTATTCTTCAATCCTGTGTATCAGATAGCTCTGCAGTTCGTCCAAGTTTTCGAGACCTTCTTCTTTCATTCTTCTCTGGCATTCCGGGCAAGTTTTCCATGATCCTTTTGATGCCTCGTCTCCTCCTATGTGGATATATTCGGACGGAAACATTTCCATGACCCTGTCAAGTACATTTTCCAGAAAATTGAATGTGCTTTCTTTTCCCGGGCAGAAATCACTGCTTGTCCCGTCACCAGTACAACCCAATTCCGGATAAGCTCTTATGACTTCTTCGCTGTGCCCAGGCATTTCTATTTCAGGGATTACCTCTATGTGTCTCTCTCGTGCATATTCAAGTATTTCTCTGATATCTTCAGCCGTATAATACCCTCCGTATGCTCCTGGCTGGTCAAACTCACAGTTGCCGGCACCTGCTTCCACCCAGTCTGTCCACTTCTTCTGCGGTCTCCATGCGGCATATTCCGTAAGTCTGGGATACTCTTTTATTTCTATGCGCCATCCGGCTCCGTCTGTCAGGTGCAGATGCATCCTGTTGAGTTTCAGAAGGGCCATTGCATCCATTTGTTTCATAAGGAACTCCTTGCTCCTGAAATGTCTTGACACGTCAAAGTGCAGGCCTCTGTAAGGGAATCTCGGTCCGTCGGTTATTTCACAGCATGGAACAGTCCTATCTTTCCATCCTGATGTCATCTGGGTAAGAGTCTGCAAGGCATAGAATGCTCCAGTTTCGCTTCCTGCCGATATTTTTATCCCGGCATTACCTATATTAATAGTATAACTTTCATCCGGTAATCTGGAAGAAAAAACATTGATACTTATGTTTATGTCAGCTTTTTTCTTTTGTACAAAAAAAGGAAAATTGTTTTTCAAGTATTCTGTCAGACAGCTGGAAGCATCCGTCTTTTGCCAGTGGCCGGTATTCAGATTTGTCAAAGAAATGCTATATGATACAGTATCTTCAGGAAAAGTATAGGACCCGTTCTTCTTTACAGTATAGGAAGGAGAAGGAATCAAGGTTTCAGGAACCCATTTCTCCGTTTTAACTTCTTTCCCTGAGGCAAAAGACAATACAACCTCTCCTGCCATGGCCAAAACTAAGGCGATGACCGACATTTTTCTATTCATACTCCAGTGTTACGTTAATGTCACAAGTTTCAAATAAGTAAAGGTATTAAATTATTGGATAAAATCCCAATTTATCGCATTATCGTTATTGCGTCGTCAGTATGAACCCAATTAATAATGAGGGCAGACCGTTGTTTTACTGATAAATTGGTATTTGTCCGGATTCTATCTTGCCGTACCTTTGCATCAGAAGATTGAGATTTTAGGCCATATAGTTAAAAAGTTTAGATCCTTTTAATTGTTGTAGATGGGGGTGCCTGTGAAGGTGTCCCCATTTGGTTTTGGCATTTATCCGCCAATTTGGTTAGAAAAGGCAATTGTGTAACTTTACGGCCGGAACATCAAGAAATTGGCTACTTGTGAAATTTAAGATAAGTGATATGGAAGAAAATAAAGACAATGACAGAATCGTGCTGTCGCCTTCGCTGAAGATGGCGGACCTTGTAAATTTGAATTATAGTCTCCTGAGTGTATTGTCCCGTCTGGGAATGACTTTGGGATTCGGTGAAACAACGGTGGAAGATGCATGTTGCAGACATAGTATTAATGTATCCTCCCTGCTTCTGATATGCAATATATATACGTATCAGGGATATGTCCCTACGGGAGACCTGCTCACTTCAGGCTCTCCGATTGATATAGTGCGCTATTTGCATCAGTCCCATGTGTATTATATTGACAATGAACTTCCCGGGCTTGAGCACTCCCTTGAAGATCTGGTAGCTTCATGCGAGCCGAGACTCAAGCGTACTATTTATAATTTCTTTGCGGAGTATAAGAAGGAACTTGAAAACCATTTTGCTTACGAGGAATCTGTGGTTTTCCCGTATGTAAGGTCATTTAAGTCCGGAATAAGGGAAAAAGGATATTCGATAGAGCAGTTTGAGGAAAATCACAGTAATATAGATGAAAAACTTTGCGACCTTAAAAATATAGTGATGAAGTATCTTCCGGAACAATGTGATCCTGTCAAAAGAAATGATGTGCTCTATCATATATGTTTCCTGGAAGACGATCTGGGCAAACATACTCTTATAGAAGACAATATTCTCATTCCTATGATGTCAAGACTTGAAGAAAATGAATGCTGCAAATAGATACAAAGTCCTGCTGATTGTTCCGTCAAGAATTATTGCCAGAGGTCTGGAAGGTGTGTTTCATGATCTTGGAGAATTTACGGCAGAAGGTATTCTGACAGATTTGTCCCATTCCGCTGAGGTCAGGCTCAGGAATGTGGATGCAGATATTATAATAGTAGATCCGGTAGTATTTGACTATTCCTCCAGATCATCAGGAAGGTCGCGCATATCGGAGTATTCGGATGCTGCTGTTGTAGCCCTTCGGACAGTTCCTATGGAGGATGATCACTGGCGTCAGTATGATGAGGTTGTCAATCTTTATGATTCTGCGTCTGTGATTATAAAAAAGCTTAGGGATGCCCTTAATTCGAGACAGGAAATGCCCAAAACAGAAAGCAGGGACCTGTCTGTGCGAGAGAAAGAGATACTTGTATGCGTGGCTAAAGGCATGCTTAATAAGGAGATAGCCGATCTTTACAATCTGTCGATATATACTGTGATAACTCACAGGAAAAATATAACCAGAAAAACAGGAATAAAGACAGTTGCCGGACTTACGGTTTATGCATTGCTAAATAATTTGATAGATACCTCTTCTGTAGAGTGAATTTTACGGGTCTGTCCTGATATTAGGGCAGACCTCTTATAATTATAAAGAGGATTGTGTATAAAAATGAAACTATAATGCATTAGATGTATCTGTTTATTAATTGATTGTTTTATAAACAGATATGTCAACAAAGTAGCAATATTTGTCTTAATGTCTGGATTCTTCAGGTGTTTGGTTATCTAACTATGCTTACATTTTGAAACTAAAAAGGATAAAACAATAAACGGAATATTTATTGAAATTATAATTTATCCCTTTTGTTTTATGGCAAGGTATCAGATTGAAACTTCCCTTTGGCGTAGGCTTGCAATTTTCCCGGAACTGTAAGAAAAAGTGCATAAAACATAATATAAACATACTTGTAATATAGTTTGGAATTTAAAAAAAAAATTCATAGTTTTGTTGTTCGCAATGACGTGAATTAATTAATTGTATCAATATTTATGTTTAACTAATGAATCGACCAATGAAAAGAATCAAACTTTTTTTCACAGTGTTGACAGTGCTTATGGCTTCTGCTGTGGCTTTTGCCCAGAATGTCACTGTGACTGGAGTTGTCAGGGACGCTTCTACTAATGAGCCGGTCCCTTTTGCTTCAATCCAGGTTAAAGGCACCCTCACTGGAGGCAGCACGGAGACAGACGGAAAATACTCACTTGTTGTGCCTTCTGATGCTGTTCTGGTTTTTACATCAATAGGCTATCAGAGTCTTGAAATGCCTGTAGGAGGAAAATCCGTAATCGATGTACTTCTTCACCCGGATACTGAAATGCTGGATGAAACTATTGTCGTAGCTTTCGGTACTGCTACCAAAGAGTCATTTACCGGATCAGCTACTGTAGTAAAGTCTTCAGATATTGCAAAGGTGCAGTCGTCTGACGCTACAAGAGCTCTTGAAGGTATGGTTGCAGGTGTGCAGATGACTACTTCGTCAGGTTCTCTCGGATCTTCTCCTTCTATCCGTATCCGCGGAACAGGCTCTATTTATGCCGGATCAGCTCCTCTTTATATTGTTGACGGAGTTCCGTTTTCCGGAGATATGAACAATATCAACCCTAATGATATCGAGTCTATGACAGTGCTCAAGGATGCAGCATCAAATGCACTGTACGGTTCCAGAGGAGCCAACGGTGTCATTATGATTACCACAAAGAAGGCAAAGGCCGGTGATGCAGTTGTGAATATCGATGCCAAATGGGGATGGAATACAAAAGCCCTCAAGAATTATGACTATATAACTGATCCGGCTGCTTACTATGAGGCTCATTATTCTGCACTGTACAACTACTACCGTTATGGAAAAGGAATGTCAGATGCGCAGTCTCACCTTACTGCCAACAATGTCGTTGCCGGTCCAAGTACAAGCGGAGGACTGGGCTATCAGGTGTTTACAGTTCCAGAGGGACAGGCTTTCATAGGTACAAACGGGAAGGTAAATCCGGGTGCCACACTCGGACGCCATATCACTTATAAGGGACAGGAGTACTGGCTTCAGCCTGATAACTGGATGGACGAGACATACCGCCAGTCTCTTCGTCAGGAATACAATATCAGCGTATCGGGAACCACAGGAAAGGCTTCCATCTTCGCATCTTTCGGATATTTGAACAATAAAGGTATTATCGACGGTTCGGATATGTACCGTTACAGTGCAAGGTTGAGAGCTGACTACCAGGCCAAGAGCTGGCTGAAAGTAGGTGCAAACCTTGGATATACCAACTATAACTGGAACAACGGAAATACAGACGAGGGTGACGGCGCCAGTACTGGAAACGTGTTCAGATTTGCTGCTTCCATGGCTCCTATCTATCCGGTATATCTCCGTGACGGAAATGGAAACATTATGGTTGACAGCCGCGGTTATAATATGTATGACTATGGTGCCGGGAGCAATGCCGGTCTGATAAGGCCGAACAGTTCCAATAGTAACCCTCTCCAGACGCTGACTCTCAATAAAAACAATTCCGAGGGTAATGCGATTAACGGTACAGGGTATGCTGAAGTTTCTTTCCTTAAGGACTTCAAGGTTACCTTCAACGTCGGATTCGGTCTGGACGAGACTCGCTCTACAGGCATGAATAACCCATACTACGGACAGTTTGCCTCTACAGGCGGTACCCTTTCCAAGGGACATGGCAGGACCATGTATATTAACATGCAGCAGTTGATTGAATATGACAAGACTATAAAGGGCGTACATCATCTTTCCGTTCTTTTGGGTCATGAGTCATACAAGACTACAACTTACAGCCTTTCAGCTTCAAAATCAGGACTGTTCTCTATTGACAACCTTGAACTCAACGGTGCTGCAGTGGACGGACGTGCATCAGGTTCTGCAATGGACAGCTATAACAACGAAGGTTATCTTGCGCGTATTCAGTATGATTATGCAGACAAGCTTTTCCTTAGCGGTTCTTACCGTCTGGATGCATCTTCAAGATTCCATCCTGATCACAGGTGGGGTAGCTTCTGGTCTTTCGGTGCAGGCTGGCTTATAAACAAAGAGTCTTGGTTCAACGCTCCATGGGTGGATATGCTGAAGATAAAGGCTTCAGTAGGTTCTCAGGGTAATGACAATATCGGAAACTACAGATACCTCGATACATATTCAGTCGGTAATGGAGCAGGTGATGTAGCAGTTATTTTTGCTACAAAAGGTAATCCTAATATTACTTGGGAGACCAATACCAACTTCAACGCGGGTGTGGATTTCGATTTCTTCGCCGGAAGGCTCAGCGGTTCTGCAGAGTATTTCTACAGACATACTTCAGACATGCTTTACTTCTTCCCTACGCCGCAGTCTATCGGATATGGCGGATATTATGACAATGTCGGTGATATGAGAAACTCTGGTGTAGAGGTGACTTTGAATGGAACAGTCATGAGAAAGAAAAATTTCAACTGGGACATTTACTTGAACTTCACACATTATACAAACAAGATTCTCAGCATCCCTGAGCAGAACAAGACCATGACGAAAGAAGGGTACAGAGGATTCCAGAGCGGTACATATTTTTATGGTGAAGGCCTGCCTATCAATACATTCCTTATGCAGAAATATGCTGGTGTAGATCGTAATACCGGTGAGTCTCTCTGGTATCAGGACGTGCTTGACGAAAAAGGCAATGTAGTAGGACGTAAAACAACAAACAAATATACCGAGGCTACATACTACCTCTGCGATGATCCTACACCAAAGCTTTACGGAGGTTTCGGTACAAATCTCGCATTCTACGGTTTTGACGTTTCCGTGTCATTTACATACTCTATAGGAGGTCTTTCAATGGATTCAGGATATCAGAGTCTTGTCTCTTCTCCTCAGGGATCATCTGTCGGCGGCAATATCCACAAGGATGTTATGAAAAAAGCATGGACTCCTGAGAACCCGGATACCGACTTCCCGAGATGGCAGTACGGTGACCAGTATTCTGCAAGTGCTTCTGACCGCTTCCTTACTGATGCCAGCTACCTTAACCTGCAGAATGCACAGATCGGCTATACTTTCCCTGAAAAGCTGACCAGGCACATTCATGTGAGCAGGCTTCGCCTCTATGTTTCTTGCGACAATGTCATTTATTGGTCAAGAAGAAACGGATTTGATCCGCGCTACAGCTTTAACGGATCTACAAGTGCTGTTGTAAACTCTCCGGTCAGGACACTTTCCGGTGGCATTAATATAACATTCTGATGAAAGTCGGACAATAAGAGATAAATAATATGAAAGTAAATATATTGACTAAAACTCTTTCTGTCTTTGCGGCTGCCGCTGTTTTTACCGGCTGTATTGAGGAGACTTATCCTCAGGGCAGTACTCAGAGAGAGGATCAGGTAATGAATTCAGACTTGGCGCTTGCCGGTATGATGAATGGAATACCTGCAGCAATGATGAATACCAATACGGCCAATTATTTCAGCACGTATGGTGCGCAGAGTGACTTCGGTATGCCTGCAATACACATTGCTACAGAGTCCATGCTTGAAGATTTGGCAATCCAGACTTCATCTGCAGGTTATTATCAGTTTTATCCTTATGCCTATAACTTGGGTATGGGTAACAACATGTGGCCTATAGCATACTTCTGGGACTGCTATTATACATGGATCAAATCTGTCAATTCTGTAATCAACATGATTGACGCTAATACTGAGAACGAACAGTACAAGTATTATCTCGGACAGGCTTATGCTTACAGGGCGGCTTTCTATCTTGATCTTGCCCGTATGTATGAACCTAAAGATGCATATAAGGTCGATGTTACTAATATAAAGGAACTTACTGTCCCTATCGTGGATGAAAAAACCACAGAGGAGATGGCAAGAAATAATCCGAGAGCCAAAAGAGCCGACCTTTACCAGTTCATACTCGGAGATTTGAGCTCTGCAGAGAAATATCTCAAGGATGCGGCTTTCATTTATTCCGCTCCAAGCCTTGCTGCAGTTTATGGACTTTATGCAAGGACTTACCTTGAAATGGGATACTGGAAAGACGGTGGTGATCAGGAGGCATTCAAGAATGCCTATGATTATGCTGACAAGGCTATTGCAGCCAGCGGCTGTACTCCTCTGACCCAGTCGCAGTGGGAGGATCCGGCTACTGGATTCAACTCAGGCTCATCCAACAAGGCGTGGATTTGGGGACTGCTCGTTTCTGCTGAACAGACAGGTAATATGACTACATTCATTGCGCATATGAGCGGCGAATGTGTCTGGGGTTACGGTCTTCAATATACCCATCCGGGTGCTTCAAAACTATTTTACGATAAAATCCGTGAAGGAGACTTCAGAAGACACTCATGGTATAACAAGGACGAAGCTGAGAAATATACTTACAAACTTGCCGGAAATGCAGAAACTCAGGCAGCATTCAAGGAGATTGCGGCCGGCTATCCTAACATGGCCATAAAGTTCCGTCCTGTTCTGGGAGAAGTAATCAACTATACTGTGGGTGGACCTGCAGACCATCCTATGATGAGAGTCGAGGAAATGGAGTTCATAAAGATGGAAGCCAAGGCATACTCTGACTGGAATGCGGCAGCTGACCTTCTCAATAACTTCATGAACAACTACAGAATGATGGATGGTGCAGAAAAGTATGACTGCAAGCAGAAGATTGAAGGCAACGATATTTATGTTCCTGTTACAGACTTGAATACCTTTATTGACGAGATGTTCTTCCAGAAGAGGGTCGAGTTCTGGGGTGAAGGAATTCTCTTCTTCGACTACAAACGTCTCGGCAAGGGAATCACACGTAAATACACAGGCTCCAACCATCCGGAAATCTGGCAGTTCAATACCAACGGACAGCGTTCACCTCAGTGGAACTTCGTTATCTCACAGGTTGGAGAAATGTCTTCCAACATAGGTATTACAGATGCAACCAACAACCCTGACCCGTCAGGCTTGCTTGAATAACCATTTTATAAAAGGATTTGAATATGAAAATTCTTAAATATATATTTCCTGTAGTGGCTGTACTTGCAGCAGCATCTTGCTCCAATGACGAGTATAAGCCGGGCGAACCGGATATTGACGGTTCCTATAACGTGTATTTCGAGGCCGACCAGTCAAAATCGATTGAGTACGGTCCGAAAGACAAGAAGTTCGAGTATGAGATTACTGCTACTCGAAACAATACTGACGGTGCGATTGAAGTCCCTTTGACTATAAAAGGTGACGAGAAGGTTATATTTGCCACTCCTCTGATTTTCGATGATGGAGAGAGTTCTGCTACTTTCAAGGTGATTTTTTCTGATTTGGAAATCCAGAAACCTTATGAATTCGTCATTTCAATTGATGATCCCAAGTATGCCCTCATTTACGGACTTGAAGAAACGACAGTGACTCTGTCCGTAATAAAAGTTGACTATACTTATGCAAAGCGTGGAGTATATAGTTCTCCTATTTTGGGCAATGGAACAGATCCAGCTCAGTTCAGTGTAGAACTTGAATACTCTGCAATTCTTGGAACCTACAGAGTGACAAATACCTGGGACGGTGGCGGAGAGCCTATAGTATTCCAGTGGGATGGTCAGAGCGAGAAAGTGACTATTGATTCAGATGCAATGTTTGCTACAGGAATTAGCGCCAGAATTGATGCGGCAGGAAATACTGCTCCTATTTATGCAAAACCTCTTGGTGCGAAGTATTCCAAAAATGACAATACTCTTATTTTCTTGTTTGATTATTCAGTTCCTGACGTGGGCGGATCTATCGGCCAGTCACAGGATAGTATAAAACTCCAATAAAAATCAGGTTATGAAAAAAATTATTTATGCGTTTACCGCTTTGTTGTCTTTGGCTGCGTTTGCAGGATGTTCAAAGGATAACGGTGATGATAATGTGGAGCATAACGCTTCATTCAAGCTTGTGTTGCTTGATGCTACAGGAGAAACAGCTTCCGTAGCGGTTTCTTCCACAGGGTCAGAAGCTGATACCTGGTATTGTTTCTATACTTCAGAAGTAAATTCTCCTGCTGCAAGCCTTGTATCAGCAGAAGTCGCTAAGCTTGGTGGAAACGTTTCTTCTGTGTTGAAATCCGGAAACAGGCAGGTGGACTTCAGCGGTCTTACACCTAACACTGATTATAAGGCAGTCGTTACAGGTCTGCTTTCTGACGGTACTGTTTATGGTACTCCGGTAGAACTTAAGTTCAGATCAGGAAGGGCAGAAGGCGAAATTGAAAGAAACGAAGACTGGCAGGTCAGCTTGTCAAGAGGAATGGTCTCGGAGCAGAATTTCACTATTGCAGATTTTGTAGATGTAGCTGACAAGTCCGCTACTAACGAAAAATTCTTCACTATGATTCTTCCTGCCGAGCAGTATCCTGGAGATGATAAGATAGAGTCTTTCCTGGACGAGTGTATTGAGCAAGTTCAGCAGCTCGTAGATGCATATGGCATAACTTGGAGTGATGTGCTTCAGTCAGGAAATATTTCTGACAAGTATGATCTCTGCGCAGCAGGTGAGTGGTATGCATTTGCAATAGGCGCAACTGAATCCGGTCGCAAGTCAGGTCTTTGGAACAGGTCTGAAAAGGTAGTCATTCCGGCTATCGAAGGCTCAGAGGACTTCATGAAATATGCTGGCGTATGGACTTATCAGTATGCATCCGAAAAAGGCAATGTCAATGTTGATTTTGAACTTATTCCTGCAGTTTCAGAGCTTCCAAGTTCACAAGAACCTTCAGTAAGCACCGGTTTCTATGTGGTAAGAGGCTGGCAGGGTTCTGACGAGAACGGCCCTCTCTTCCCGGACTTTACTTTAGTATATCAGAATACCGGAAAAGATCTGCAGCTGGACAAGAAACTTATGTTTATCAGTTATGATAGTGAAGAGAAAGTGATGCTTGACGAAAATGGTACTGTCGGCTCTTTGGCAATGTTGGGCTGTAAGATGGAAGGAGGCAAACTTACAGGAGTGGTTGTAGGTGGTTTCCCTGCTGTAATGGATGTAAATGGATCGGAAGGAACTATTACCGGACTTGATATAGAGACAACTTCAGGAGTGCTTTCTTGCAACACTGTGGCAATAGGAGCTCTGGTCGGAAATCAAGTATCTTTGGCTGGTGGTGCTCCTATGTTGCCTTGTACCATTACAAAGAAAGAGGCTGCATCTTCTCTTGCCGCAAAAAGATTTGCTTTGGTAGAAAATTACCAGCCGATGGTTTCATACCATTCTATGGCAGTAAATATGTCTTTTGCAAGATAAGGTTCCATAAGTAGGAATCAGCATATATTGAAAGAGGGAATCTGTGTGGGCAGTTTCCCTCTTTTTTTGACAGCTTATCTGCCTGAGGTGTTTTTTATTAAATAATAATTACTAACTTCACAGCCGCTAAACCCGAAAGGGGAAATTTTACAATCCAAATTATACAGATAAATTCAATGATGAAAACATTCAGATTAATCTCGATGGCTTTCTTGACGACTGCAGGACTTGTTTCCTGTATGCGTGAAGACGCCTTTCGTAGTGGAGAAGAAGGACAGACCGATCCTGTTCTGACAAAAATTATTAATACTTCAGCAGAGGCCAATCCTTCAGCCTTGCTGCTTCGTCTGAACCGGGAGGCGCTTGCAGATACTGCAGCCCTGTCTTCATTGTTCGGAGCGGGAAACTGTGTGTCTTACAGTAAAATCTTTGACGGCGGTTTTGAAGACAAGGAGACAGCCATGAGGCTTGCCCTTGATTGCTGGTATGAGGTAAAGCTTGGAGATAATGCGGATTTGGAGGCGACTGCAGAGTATTTTGCAAAGCAGACTCAGGTGGAGTTTGTGGAGTATGATACAAGAATCATAAAGATGTCTGACTGTATTGCCAGGCCTTATGTCCAGTCTTCTGCAGTATATGGTACAATGGCTTCTTCTTCAGGTATGAATGACCCGATGTATGTCAGCCAGTGGCATTATAAGAATATCGGAGATGCATCCATTACTCCTACGGCGAAAGCGGGAGCTGATATCAATGTAGAGGATGCATGGAGACTGACTGCCGGTGATCCTTCAATCATCGTTGCGGTTGTCGATGAAGGTGTTCAGTATGACCATCCGGATTTGAAAGCCAACATGTGGGTAAATCCAAAAGAAACAGAAAACGGTAGCGATGATGACGACAACGGTCTGGTGGATGATATCCATGGTTGGAACTTTGCAAAGAATTCTCAGATTACATGGAATACTAAAGGCGATTCAGGACATGGAACACACGTTGCCGGAACAGTGGCGGCTGTCAATAATAACAGGACAGGTGTAGCTGGTGTGGCTGGTGGAACAGGCAGTTCTGACGGTGTCAAGATAATGAGTTGCCAGATATTTTCCGGCAACTCATCAAGCGATGCTTCGACTGCCAAAGCTATCAAATATGCTGCTGACAACGGCGCTCATATCCTTCAGTGTTCTTGGGGATACCCTGCTACTGCGTATACTTCAGACAAGGCATATCAGAACAGAAACGGTGCTGTTTATTCTGCTTTGAAGTATTTCATGGAAAAGAAAAATGATATTCTTGACGGCGGTGTTGTTATTTTTGCTGCAGGTAATGAAACAAAGCCTATGAGCGGATATCCTGCCGGATTGGTAGAATGTATCGCAGTTACCGCTTTTGCTGCTGACGGTCTTCCTACTTTCTATACAAACTGGGGTCCCGGATGTAATATCGCTGCTCCGGGCGGAGAGTATATGACAGGAGGAGTGGGGCAGGATCATGAGGCTTGTCTGGTTCTCTCTACTATGCCTACAGAGTCATTTGATTTATGGGTTTCAGACGGATATGGCGGACTTATATATTATGGTAAGTCAGTACCTAACTACGGATATATGCAGGGTACTTCAATGGCTTGCCCTCATGTGAGCGGAATTGCTGCTTTGGGACTTTCTTACCTTAAGAAAACCGGCAAGACTATGACAAAACAGGAGTTTGAAGCGGCTCTTCTTGCTTCTGTAGATGATATCAACTCATCTCTCAAGGGTTCAAAGAGAACTATGCATCCTACTACTGGCGCTCCTGCAACTCTTCCGTTGGCAAAGTTCAAGGGAAAGATGGGAACAGGAATGATTAATACCTGGCGCTTCCTTATGGCTCTTGAAGGAACACCTTGTATAACAGTAAAATGCGGTGAAAACCAGAGTGTTTCCCTTAATTCTGTATTCGGTGGAGGCTCTTCAGACCTTACTTACAGGGGAATAGAGATCAGTACGGCTGACAAAGAGGCATTGGGACTGACTGAGGATCCTAAGATTGAGAACGGACGTCTTAACATCACTCCTATGAAGATAGGTTCGGCAAAGCTTACGATTAAAGCAATAGCAGGCGGAACAAATGTCGGAGGAGGCAACTCAATGGGAGGATCAGAGTTCTCACGTGAGGTATCTATCATTGCGCGTAACGTACAATCAACTAATGGAGGATGGCTGTAGTCCTTAAAAATTATTAATTAGATATTCGATAAAAATGAAAAATATATTTATCAGGTTTTCAGCTTTTGTAGCGGCAGCCGTTCTTTTAATTTCCTGCGGATCAAAAGATAATAAAGGAGAAGGTACAGATATTTCAGGTGAGTGGAAGCTCGAAAGTGTAGGTGGTGTATCGGCAAGTGAACTGTCAAAGGATAAAATAGGCGGTCTTGATGTCTATATATCTTTTGGTACTGACGGTACTTTCGAGACATTCCAGCGTCTTGTTGACGGAAATGTATATATGAGATATGACGGTACATATTCTGTTGTCGGTGTTACTGCAACTGGTTCTTACAGTGACGGAGCCTTGTGGGGTGCATCTTACAGTGTAAGGATAGAAGGCGGAGAAACGCTTGTCATGTCTGCAGCAGGAGAGGATTGCGTCTATAAGAAAACAGGTATTCCTGCTGATGTCAGAAGCCAGGCTGTCAATGGTGTAGATCTCAAATCAGTGTCAGATACTGAACTTCCTGGCAAGTTCCTGTAAAAAAGATTTTTTGAAAAGTTTTCAAACAGTTTCTAAAGATGAGGGTGTGTCGTAATGCGCGATGCACCTTCTTTTTTTGACTTCTCCACTGCTTACCTTAAGAAATTGTCTAAATTTTATGAGATATTTTGCAAGTGTCTCCTGCGGAACGAAACGCCTTTGCTCCTGCTGCGCAAGCTGCATCTCGATTATATATTCCTCTCCTGACTTTGTCCTTGCACTCCTCGCTGCCGAAAACCCTCTTGAACATATAGTCGTTCGGCAAAGTTCAGCAGAGTTATCCGTTTTCCTGAAAAGTAAACGTTTAAGTTTAAAAATAGGCTTTTCAGATATGCAGGAGGCTCATTCAATCTGCATTTACGTCTGAAATAAGCGGATAAAATAGTCTGGTGCTGGTTATAATATGCTGGATTATAAAAAATGTAAAGTTATCTGTTTTATCTGACTGACACGACGGAATTTAAGTCATAGCTTCAAATCACAGATTTCCCCGTCAGACTTGTGGTAACAGTTGAACATTTGGAATAACAAGAATACGCACCATGATTTCCTTACTTTTTCATATCCGGCTCTGACGGACGATTACGAAAATCCCGATTCATTGTCTTCACACGGTACAAACTTACGTTCAAACCACATTCGGTACCATAAAGTGTTGTTTTCCGTACCGAATGGGGTTTGATATTACTCCAATAAAGTTCCTTGAATGGCAGAGGAAGCTTTTATAAAGATTGTCCGCCGATAAATTCGCGCATTATTGAAGTAGGAGGTATTGCGGCAATTTCATCCGGTGAGAGTGCTATTATGTATTCCAGGAATTTCAGCAGTCTGACTGCTTCTGTGAAAGCCGGAGAAGTAGGCAATATCCTGCGCAGAAGCGGTTCTGCATAGTATTTCAGCATAGGGAGCTCGAAAATCAGTGCTGAGTTGAAAGCTGCGTCTGCATTTTCCTGGAACGGGAAGATATTGCGGTTTTCTCCGCGTCTGACACTGTGCCAGCGCATAATGGTGTCTTCCGGGGTTATACCCCTGACCCTGTTGTCACGTATGATCCTTCTGAGAAGCCTGTTATCGGAAGTGGATATGTTGTTGTCTTCATCAAGAGAAAGCGATGTGAGTGCAGAAGCATATACTCTGAATATCTTTGAATCATCCACAGCAGATGTCATTGCCGGATTCAGGGCGTGGATGCCTTCCATTATCAGAATATCGTTTTCTTTAAGCTGCATATAGTTGCCTTCGAAGTGTCTTCTTCCTTCCTTGAAGTCAAATCTCGGGATTTCCACTTCTTTTCCTGCAAGAAGGTCATTGAGCTGTTCATTAAGCAGCTTAAGGTCCATAGCCTCAAGAGCCTCAAAATCGTAGTCCCCGTTTTCATCGCGAGGGGTGTCTTCCCTGTTGACGAAGTAGTTGTCCAACTCTATGACTTTGGGATTTAGTCCCAGTACTTTGCATTGTATGGCAAGTCGTTTGGATGAAGATGTCTTGCCGCTGCTGGACGGTCCGGCTATGAATATTATCTTTACTCTTCCGCGCTGGAGATTGATCTGGTCAGCTATTTCCGCGTATTTTCTTTCGTGTAGGGCTTCGGCAATATTGATGAGGTCTATTGCCCGGCCTGAAGAAACAGCCCTGTTGAGTGTTCCTACTCCCTTGACTCCCATTATTGCACACCAGTCTGAGTTTTCCTTCAGTGTAGCTGCTATTTTTGATTGTCTTTTCATCGGCATTACCTTGTCGGCATTGCCTTCCATAGGGTATTGCAGACAGAAACCGTTGTTGAATCCCATTACGTCAAACACTTTGAGACAGCCCGTCGAACTTACAAGAGGTCCGTAGAACGTGTCGGCTTCACCATTGAGGAAATAGACGCTGTAAGTGTATTGCCCCAAAGACCTCAGCAGTCTTGCCTTGTCCTTCTGGCTGTTGGCAAGGAAAAGCTTTTCGGCATCTTCGAATGTCATTTTTGTCTTGTGGAAAGGCCGGTTGCTGTCTATTATTTCCTGCATTTTTGCTTTAAGCAACTCTAATTCTGCATCAGTTATGAAATATGTCATAGGACGGCCGTCTTCCTTGTCTTCTTTTTCGTGTATTTCACAATAAAGACCGCTCGGAAGCGAATATTCAATCGCCAGAATTTTGTCCGGATAAAGTTCTTTGACGGCATTTCTCAGCACGAAGCAGAGGGAGCGGACGTAGCTGCGGCGCCCGTCAGGGTGGTCATAACCTATAAATCTGATGGTGTGTGGCATCTCTATCTTGAACTCAAGCTCCTTAAGCATATTATCTACAAGAGCGGCAAGGACTTGAAGTTCTGCGCCAGACTTTTCGTTCTGTATGGTCTTGCAAATCTTATCGGAAAGACTTTTCAAATCAGACCCTTTGGGAACAATGTGATATGTTCCGTCATTTTCACAGTAAATGCGTACAGTGTTATCCATAATATCGTTTTTTATGCGGTTTAATAAGCTGGTAGAAAAACACCAGACAGCTTATTCACAGGAGAACATATCATTCAAATCACAGGCCAAGAACTTCTTTCAGGAAAGGTCCGGTTACGGAAGACTTGTCGTAAGCAAGTTCTTCAGGCGTGCCTTGTGCCACAATCCGGCCTCCTGCCTTGCCGCCTTCCGGTCCCATATCGAAAATGTAGTCTGCTGATTTGAGGACATCCAGGTTATGTTCGATTACGATTACACTGTTGCCCTGCTCTACCAGTTGCTGAAGAACGCTCAGGAGTACTTTTATGTCTTCAGAATGCAGGCCGGTTGTGGGTTCATCCAGAATGTAGAGGGTGCTTCCTGTTCCTCTTCTTGCCAGCTCGGCAGCCAGTTTCATCCTCTGGCTTTCGCCCCCTGACAAGGTTACGGCCGACTGACCTAATCTGATATATCCCAGTCCGACATCGACAAGGGCTTTCAGCTTTTGTGCGATAGGAGGAATGTTGCTGAAAAATGTGTAAGCTTCACTGATTGACATCTCTAAGACATCATTGATATTCTTGCCCTTGTATTTAACAGCCAGTGTATCCTCTTTGTATCTGCGCCCGCGGCATTCCTTGCAGACTACGTTTACTGATGGCAGGAAGTTCATTTCAATGACTTTGATACCGGCTCCCTTGCATTCCTCGCAGCGTCCTCCTGGAACGTTGAAAGAAAAGCGTCCTGCCTTGAATCCCCTTACTTTTGCATCCGGAGTGGATTCGAAAAGTAATCTTATATCGTTGAATACCCCTGTGAAAGTGGCAGGATTGCTGCGCGGTGTCCTTCCTATGGGAGCCTGATCGATTTCTATCAGTTTGTCGATATTTTCCACTCCCAGTATTTCGTCGTAAGGAAGCGGCTGCATTTTGGCATTGTAGAACTTGTTTTTCAGAATAGGCATCAGGGTATCGTTGATGAGGGAAGATTTTCCGCTTCCGCTCACTCCGCTTATACCTATAAAAATACCGAGCGGTATGTCTATGTCTATGTTTTTAAGATTGTTGCCTCTGGCACCTCTGATTCCTATGCTGGTTCCGTTTCCTTTTCTGCGGGTTTGAGGTATTTCTATGCTTCGTTTGCCTGTAAGGTAGTCAAGTGTGACAGATTCTCCGATTATATAATGCGGGTCTGATGCGGGCCATTCCGGACTGCCATTTGCATTATCCTGTGTTGCAGACTGTTTGTCTGTCAGGTCGATTCCATTGTTAGAGTATGGGATGCCGTCGGCCGGGTGTTGTATGGGCAGGACTGCGAGAGGGGCGGAAAGGCAGATACGTCCGCCTGATTCTCCTGCACCGGGCCCTACATCTATGAGCCAGTCTGCAGAAAGCATTGTTTCCGTATCGTGTTCCACTACCATCACTGAATTGCCTTCGTCACGGAGTTTTTTAAGGGAAGAAATCAGCTTCCTGTTGTCCCTCTGGTGAAGACCGATACTCGGCTCGTCCAGAATGTAAAGTACGTTTACCAGTTTTGAGCCTATCTGTGTGGCAAGACGGATTCTCTGGCTTTCACCACCGGATAGAGAGGCTGTAGCTCTGTCAAGAGACAGGTACTCAAGCCCTACATCCAGAAGAAATGATGTTCTTTCGCGGAGCTCTTTGAGAATGTCTCTTGCGATGGCGTTTTCACGTGCCGATAATTTTGCTTCCAGTGAGTCAAGCCAGTTTTTCAGGTCTGATATTTCCATTGATGATACTTCGGATATGCATTTGCCGTCTATCTTGAAGTATGTCGTTTCACGGTTTAGCCTGGTGCCGTTGCAGACTGGGCACACGATTTTGTCGGATATGTCATCTGTTATGCCCGGGAATGCAACCATTTCCGATGATGCGCCTTCTCCTACTCTGAACAGTTCGTCCGATCCGAAGATCAAGAGGGAAATTATCTCTTCAGGGATAGCATCTATAGGGTCGTAAAGAGAGAAGTCATACTTTCTTGCTATAGACCGTATGATGTCGAATTTCTTTGTCTCGCGGACTTTTCCAAGCGGGACGATTCCGCCTTCGGCTATGGACTTGCTTCTGTCCGGAATGATGCTTTCAATATTGACATCTACTATCATTCCCAGTCCTTTGCAGTGGGGACAGTAGCCCTGCGGAGAGTTGAATGAGAATGAATGAGGGGCCGGTTCGGCCAGTGAAAGACCTGTGTCGGGGCATACCAGGTGCTTTGAGAAATGGCTCAGTTCGCCTGTCTCCATATCCAAGATAGCAAGTGAACCTTTCCCGTAGTTGAGGGCTGATGATACTGAGTCGCGGATTCGTTTTTCGTCATCACCGGTCGGCTTGAGCTTGTCTATGACGAGTTCGATAAAGTGAGGCTTGTATCTGTCCAGCTGGGTCACTTCCTGGAGATCTGTCAGTTGAGAGTCTATACGGACTTGTGAGTAGCCGCGTTTGCGGAGCTGGTCGAAGAGTTCCTTGTAGTGGCCTTTCCGGCCTTTTACCAGAGGAGCCAGGAGGAGGCATTTCCGTCCGCGGTAGTTTTTTGTAATCAGGTCAATGATCTGACGGTCTGTGTAACGGACCATCTCCCTGCCGGTGGCAGGGGAGTAGGCTCTTGATGCCTTGGCATACAAGAGCCTGAGGAAATCATAGATTTCCGTTATGGTCCCCACAGTAGAACGCGGATTGTTCCCTGTAGTTTTCTGTTCTATGGCAATTATGGGGCTCAGTCCTGTAATACTTTCTACCTCAGGCTTTTCCAGTATGCCCATAAACTGCTTTGCGTAAGTGGATAGAGTGTCCATGTAGCGTCTCTGTCCCTCAGCATAGACAGTATCGAAGGCCAGAGATGATTTCCCGCTTCCGCTAAGACCTGTCACTACCACGAATCTGTCACGTGGTATGGAAAGAGAGACTCCTTTCAGGTTGTGAGCTCTCGCCCCTGTAATTTCTATGTATTCCTGCTCCTTATTGTCCATTGAGTGAATGATTGTTTGATTGGTCTCTTCCTTTTTATGCGTTGTTTCTGCGTATGGTGTGCAGGAACTTATTCCTGTTCTCCATCCTCCGGCACGGGAAGATTGAATGGTTGCAGGAAAGGATTCTTGGTGCGCTCGTCTGCAATGCTCGTCTGCGGTCCGTGTCCGGGTATGACAGCTATGTCTCCGTCCAGCGGCATCAGTTTCTGGAAAATGCTTTCCATGAGTTTGTCATAATCTCCGAGAGGATGGTCAGTCCTGCCTATGCTGCCTGCAAACAAGGTATCGCCGCTGAAAAGCACTTTGTCTGCCTCGTCAAGGAAGCACACTCCTCCGGGAGTATGTCCAGGGGTGGAAAGTACCTTTAATTCAGAGTGGCCGACAGTGATAGTGTCTCCGTCTTTAATGTCTGTCGTAGCGACATCCGTATCAGGTGTGTCAAATCCGAACATCTTGCAGAAGTAGTCGCAGCTCTCCAGGATATCTTTCTCGGCAGGGTCCATGAAAACAGGTATTCCATACATTCCGGCGCACTCTTTAAGTCCGAATATATGGTCGAAATGTCCGTGAGTCAGAAGTATTTTTACCGGTTTGAGGCCGTTGTCACGGATAAATCTGTCCAGGCTGTCACGCTCGCTTGCCTTATTGAATCCGGGGTCTATTATAGCGCACTCTTTAGTCTCGTCCCAGATTACGCTGCAGCACTCCTGCAGCTCGTTAAAATGAAAAGTCTTTATGTTCAGCATATATTCTCTTTCTAAAAAATCAATCTCAAAATTACCGTATAAAATTGAAAACGGCAACATTTATCTTTCCTGTCATCCCGAACCGCTCTCCCTGTCATACGCGGCAGCTTCCATCTTGTCCGGAAAAACAGGCCTTTCTCCGGACAAAGGCATATTGTAACTTAAAATAAAAACAGTTAAATTTGCTCGGATTAACCGTAAAATTTACAAACGATATGCATATAGCTATTGCCGGAAATATAGGCAGCGGCAAAACCACGCTTACCAAGATGCTTGCTGCTCACTATAATTGGACACCTAAATTCGAATCAGTTGACTATAATCCCTATCTTGCTGACTTTTATGAAGATATGGAGAGGTGGTCGTTTAATCTCCAGATATATTTCCTTAACAAGAGGTTCAAGGATGTAGTGGATATATCGAAGAGCGGGGAAGCTATCATACAGGACAGGACCATTTATGAAGATGCTCGTATTTTCGCTCCAAACCTTCACTCAATGGGGCTTATGAGTACCCGTGATTTTGAAAACTATTCAGACCTTTTCGATCTTATGATGTCTCTTGTGAATCCGCCGGATCTCCTCATATATCTCAAGTCTTCCATTCCTAATCTGATAAGCCAGATACAGAAGCGCGGCAGAGAATATGAGAAAAGTATCCGCATAGATTATATAACCGGCCTTAACGAGAGGTATGAAAACTGGATAGCATCATATAAGCACCGTCTTCTGGTAATTGATGTAGATAATCTGAAGTTTGAAAACAGACCTGAAGATTTCCAGGTAGTTACAGATAAGATAGATGCTGAACTTTTCGGCCTTTTCCCTTCAGACAACCAGTAAAAACAAAAAGAACTTTAATATGACACAGAGACTGACAATCATACAGTTTGTCGATAAATATGTGGACAAATACTCCTCAAATGTCTTCCTTTGGGAGAAATGTGGAAAAGAATGGGTACCGACAACATACGAGCAGACCAGAAAAGAAGGGCGCAGAATAGGCGCCGGACTTATGTCTCTCGGCTTGCAGAAAGGGGAGAAAGTGGCTCTGCTTTCCGAAGGGCGCAACCTTTGGGTGACCGGAGAGCTCGGAATCCTTTATGCCGGAGCGGTGAATGTCCCGCTTTCCATCAAGCTGGAAGAGAGTAATGACCTGGTATTCAGAATCAGGCATTCTGATTCGAAATACGTTATGGTTTCAGGGCAGCAGCTTCCTAAAATCAGGAAGATTCTCGGTGAACTGCCTATGGTTGAGAAAGTGATTGTCCTTGATGACCTTTCTGAATATAGGGACAATGAAATTCCGATTTCGAAAGTTATGGAAGCTGGAGACGCATTCCTTGCAGAGCACGGTGACATGTTCCGTCAAAGGTATGAATCTGTAGGACCGGACGATTATGCCAATATCAGCTACACTTCCGGAACGACTGCGGATCCTAAAGGTATTCTGTTGACACACAGGAACTATACTGCAAATGTGGAGCAGGCTCAGTCTGTAATCGGAGTGGAGCAGAATGACAGAATGCTCATCATTCTGCCTCTCGACCATTGCTTTGCACACGTCGCAGGTTTCTATACAATGATGTCATATGGAGCGTCAATCGGAACAGTACCTCCGGGACGTACGCCTATGGAGGCATTGAGGAACATTCCTATGAGTATCAAGGAACTGAAGCCTACTGTAATGCTTAGTGTCCCTGCGCTTGCCAAAAATTTCAAGAAAAATATCGAGGCCGGAGTAAAGGCTAAAGGTCCTAAAGTAGAGAAACTTTACAATACGGCCCTGAAGATGGCTATCGAGTACAATAAGGAAGGTTACAATAAGGGCGGTTTTGCCCAGTTGTGGAAAAAACCTTTGCTGGCCCTGTTCGACAAACTGGTATTCAGCAGTGTACGTCAGGCTCTCGGAGGGGAGATGAAGTTCTTCGTAGGAGGTGGAGCTTTGCTTGATATTGACCTTCAGAGGTATTATTATGCCATAGGAATACCTATGTACCAGGGGTACGGTCTTTCGGAGGCTACTCCTATTATCTCTGCCAATGCCCCTGCAAAGCATATTCTCGGTTCGTCAGGATGTGTGGTCAAGCCGATGGATATAAAAATCTGCGATTCCGACGGAAAGGAACTTCCTTGCGGAGAAAAGGGAGAAATCGTCATCAGGGGAGAGAATGTGATGGCAGGATACTGGAAGAATCCGAAATCAACTGCGGAAACAGTAGTGGACGGATGGCTTCATACCGGAGATATGGGCTATATGAGGGACAAGGACTTCCTGTATGTTGTCGGTCGCTTCAAATCATTGCTTATAAGTGCTGACGGAGAGAAATACAGTCCGGAAGGGATTGAAGAGTCTCTTGTAGAGAACTCTAAATATATTGACCAGGTGGTTCTCCATAACAGCCAGGATCCTTATACCATTGCATTGCTTGTTCCTAACAAAGAGGCCTTGAAGTCTTATGTGAAGGAAACAGCTCCGGATGTTGCTGTTGATTCGGAAAAGGCGGCTGAGATGATGTTGTCAAAGATCCAGGATGAGATCAATTCATACAGAAAGGGCGGCAGGAATTTCGGGGCCTTTCCGGAAAGATGGCTTCCGGCTGCAATCTGTGTGCTTCCTGAGCCGTTTACTGAACAGAACCACATGGTGAACAGTACTATGAAGATTGTCCGCGGAAAGGTAGAGGCTGCGTATGCTGACAGGATGGCCTTTGCATATACTCCGGAGGGAAAGAATATTGTGAACCCTATGAATATGACATCATTAAAGTAAGGGTCATAAGTAGGAAAACTGAAGAATACGGGGTGGAAGCCTTGAGTTGATAATCCATTAAAATATACTAAAACTATGAAACTGAAAAACGGACTTTTATTATTGGCACTTGTGCTTTCTGCTGTTGACATGTCTGCCTGGGGCAGGCTTGGTCACGATGCCATTGCCTATATCGCCGAGTGTAACCTGAGTGCCAGGGCAAAGAAGAATATCAGTCACTACCTTGACGGTAAGTCAATCGTGTATTACTCATCCTGGATGGATGAGGTGAGGGAAACCCCAGAATATAAGTTTTCTACAAGGTGGCATTCTGCAGCCGTGGATGAGAACGGGGAGCCGTGTCTCGGCAGGGATGTCAAGCCAGAGGAATACAAAGGAGATGCCGTTCTGGAACTTATGAAGCTTATGGACCGGATGCAGAACTATAAGGAGCTTGATGACTCCACAGTGGCTGTGGGAATCAAGATGATAGTTCACCTTGTCGGGGATATGCATTGTCCCGGTCATGTCAAATATCCCGGGTTAAAAGGTTTCAAGGTGATATATGGCGGAAAGAAAGTCAGTTATCATTCAGTTTGGGATGATGGTCTGATCGGATCTGTCCACAGATGGAATTATATGGAGTATAACCACCAGCTTGGCAATCTTTCCAGGCAAGAAGCCAAGGCTATAGTAGCCGGAGATCCTGTTGAATGGGAAAGGGGCAATGCCAGGGATTGTAAGGTCATTTATGACTGGGCTTCGCCGGATGTTACATTGGGAAAAGTTTTTAATAATCTTGGCAAGCCGTTGGCTGACAGTCAGATACAGAAGGCCGGGTATAGACTTGCAAAGGTTCTTGAAGATATTTTCGGCTAATTAAGGTCAATGTATGCAGCACAACCCGCACGCAAGCCTGACTCTGCCATTTGTGATACGGAGGCTTGACACTGCAATGTATAAAGTGAAACCGCAGATTCCTGCCAATGTTTCACAGTACAGTTGCTTCCTTTATCTTCAGGAAGGTGAACTGCTTGCAGATTTGGGAACAGAGCCTTTTCTTGTTAGTGCCGGGCAGTTTCTTCTGATTCCGCCCGGTATTCCTTTTTCAATAAAATATTATAACGGCAGTATCGGTTATATGGGGGCTTTTTCCAATGAAATTCTGAAAAGTTCCCATTTCGGTATCCTGCACAGGCTTCAGCCGTTTATTATCTGCATAGAAGAGTCTGAAATGGTTTTTGTAGGGGAATTGCTTGGTAAGATTCTTCGCGAGTTTTCTCCGGTTTCTGCGCCAAGTGCGTTGCTTTTGGGTACGTTGGACTTGCTTCTGGAGTTGCTGGATACTTCTGTAGGTTCTGTCCAATCTTCTTCATCCGGTAATCCGGTATGTACTTCTTTTCTTGACCGTGTTTTTGACAGGACACGAGTTCTTGAAGGAGTTTCATCCTATGCATCTGAGCTTGGTATATCTGCCAACCATCTGAACAGGGTCGTCAAGCATGAAACGGGCAGGAGTGCCGGAGAGTGGATTGATATTTCCAGGCTTGCCCTGACAAAACTGCTTCTCCGTCAGACGGATATGCCGATAATAGACATAGCGGCAAAAGCCGGTTTTGAGGATCAGTCATATTTTTCGCGCTTCTTTAAAAAACATTCTGGAATGACACCTTCAGAGTTTCGAAATGAGGATATGTCTAAAAAATCCTAAAATACCTTTGTTTTATCCTAAAAAGTTTTCCGGGAACAAGCTAATTTTGCAGCCTTTATCAGGAATTGTCCTTTTGTGCCAGAAAAGGCAGGGGGGTATAATATTGCCGCATATTATTGTCTTTTTGGACAGGCGGCTTTTAAATTTTATGGTATGTTGCTGAATGTTATCTTGTCTGTATTTGCTCTGTCTGCAGGGCCTCTTGAAGTAAATGAAGTGGAAACTGCTGTCAAAGATACTCTTGCCGAGTCTGTGCTGGTGTCTTCATTCAAGCAGTCACTTCCGGTGGAGCGCATTGCTTCTCCTGTTTCTTCAGTTTATCTAAAGGAGATTGAGAACAGAGGACTGAAAAGTCCTAAAGATTTATCAGCAATTATTCCGAACCTTCATATCCCGGATTATGGGTCTGCTATGACATCCACTATCTATCTACGTGGTTTCGGCTCCAGGATTGACAATCCGGTAATCGGTCTTTATATTGATGATGTGCCGGTGTTGAATAAGAATGCCTACGATCTGGAGATGTTCGATGTCAGAAGGGCGGATTTTCTCCGCGGTCCTCAGGGTACTCTTTATGGAAGAAACTCTTTGTGCGGCGTGCTGTCTCTCAGTACGGTTTCCCCTTTTGCCTTTGAAGGATGCAGGGCCGGGGTGGAATATGGTTCAGCAGACAATGTTGCCGTCCGTGCATCCGGCTACCATAAGTCAGAGAATGGTACAGGATATGGTTTGTCTTTGAATTACAGACACTCCGGAGGTTTCTATACCAATGAGTATGACGGAAAGTCCTGCGACCCATATGATGCTTTGGCTGCCCGCTTCCGTGTCGGCAGGGAATTTTCGTCCGGTGTCAGTGTGGAGAATATACTTTATGCGTCAGGTCTGGGGCAGGGAGGCTATGCCTACAGGCTTTATGACATGGAGTCAGGAGTGCTCGCTCCGGTAAACTATAATGACGAGAGTGCGTACGACAGGCTCAATATCACTGAGGCTCTGAAGGTAAAGTATGAGACTGATGATTATTCTTTAAGTTCTGTCACAAGCTGGCAGTATCTGAAGGACAGGATGGAACTTGATCAGGATTTTACGCCAATGTCAATGTTTACACTTGTCCAGTCCCAGAGAGAGAATGCTGTAACACAGGAGTTTATCCTGAAGCCGCGGTCGCAGGCCTGGAAAGCAACATGGTGGGATTGGCAGACTGGAATTTACGGTTTTTTCCGCCATAACAAGATGTCGGCACCTGTGACTATGAAGCAGGACGGTATTTCCCAGCTTATTTTGGGAAATATGCCGGAAATGATCCGCAAGATGTTTTCTCTCAGGGATGACAGCTTCCCCATTGAGAGTGACTTTCTCATACGTACCTTCGGAACTGCTGTTTATCATGAGTCGTATTTTACTGTCGGAAAGTGGCTTTTTACTGCAGGCTTGAGACTTGATTATGAAGGTAACTATATGCGTTATGACAGCAGGGCTACTATAGGCTATAAGATGGTACCTGTGATTCCTGATTTCAGGGAGGTGACTTCTTCCATGGATGGAAAGCAGAGGAATCATTATGTTGAGTGTATTCCGAAGGTGTCTGTCCTGTATGATTTCGGCGATTTCGGCGGCAAGGGGAGTCTGAGGCTGTTTGCTGCTTTTTCCAAGGGCTACAAGGCCGGAGGTTTCAATACACAGATATTTTCCGATATTCTCCAGAACAGGCTTATGGGGGACATTATGTCCGATGCCATGGGGTCAATGGGTGGCGGACAGGGAGGCGGTATGCCAATGCCCGGCGCTTCCGGCAGAGGCTCTTCCTCTGTCTCTGAAGATGAAGCTGGCAGGACCTCTTATCTTCCGGAAAGGAGTTTCAATTATGAGTTTGGAGGCAATTTCAGTTTTGATCTTCCTGGTACAGCGCACAATATCTCCGGAGCTGCGTCCGTTTTCTATATTGACTGCCGCAACCAGCAGATTACAGTTTTTCCAGACGGAAAATCAACAGGAAGGATGATGGCAAATGCCGGACGTTCCGGCAGTTTCGGTGCTGAACTCCAGCTGGATTACAGGGTTTCAGGTTTCTCGGCTTCTGTATCTTATGGCTATAACAGTGCAAAGTTTGTGAAGTACAATGACGGAAAGGAAGATTATGCAGGCAACAGAATCCCGTACTCTCCGTCCAATACCTTGAATATCAGGGCAGGATATAAGTTTTCATTCAAGAGTGACGTGGTGCGTTCACTCTCTCTGGCAGCCGACTTGTCAGGAACAGGCAGGATATGGTGGGACGAGGCCAATACTCTGTCACAGCCGTTCTATACTCTCTTGGGGGCGGATGTCAGACTGTCTTTCAAGTGGTTCGACCTTTTTGCCCGCGGAGACAATCTTACGGATACCGGATATGATGTATTTTACTTCAAGTCAGTCGGCAATTCGTTTTTCCAGACCGGCAAACCAGCCCGCTTCAATGTCGGGGTTTCTGTTGAGTTTTAAACTTATAAAACATCTGATTCCTTCATTCTGCTGATGCTTCTGGTGCCGCCAAAGTGCATTCGGTACGGAAAAGGTGGCTCTGCGGTACAAAACGGTGTACAGAGCGCATTTGGTACGGGAAATCCCCCTTTACGGTACCAACAGACCCGCGAAGCGCATTCGGTACCGCAGTGTACTTTCCTGATTTAGGTTGACTCGGATGCTTCCATAGGAGTCATCATACCGATGCTCATGTGTGGCCGGCGGATAGTCCGTGTCAAGCGTCGGCCCGACGCTCCAGCCGACAATCTCCTCGCTGTATGCGTCAAGTATCATTGACAGGTAGCAGAAGTGGTAGTGATAGTCGTCATCCAAATCTGATTATTGTACTTATAGAAAAAAAGAGGTGACCTCAAAGTCTTATGACTTTTGGGGCACCCCATCAAGAGTATTTTTAATCAGTCCCTTAAAGTGAAAAAGCTTCCTTTATGCGGTCAACAGAGTCCAGAAGTTCCCATCCGAAGAATTGTACATATTCTTTGGATTTTTTTCCGCCCCTGATTATTTCCACATAGTCCTTATATGGCTTTCTTCCGACATGTCCGTATGCTGCTGTCGGTTCGTATATAGGCTTTTTGAGCTGGAATTTTTCGATAATCTTTGCCGGACGCAGGTCAAAAAGCTTTCCTACCTGTTCAGCTATCTCTGCATCACAGAGCTGTTTGCCTTCAGCTGTTTTGGCTGCAGTGCCGTAAGTGTTTACAAATATGCTTAGAGGTTTCGCTACTCCGATGGCGTATGATAACTGTACCAGCATTTCATCGGCTACTCCAGCTGCTACCATATTTTTGGCAATGTATCTTGCTGCGTATGCTGCCGAACGGTCCACTTTTGAAGGGTCTTTTCCAGAGAATGCTCCTCCACCGTGCGCACCTTTGCCTCCGTATGTGTCCACGATGATTTTTCTTCCTGTGAGCCCTGTATCTCCGTGAGGCCCTCCGATGACGAATTTTCCTGTAGGGTTAACATGCAGGATGTAGTCTCCCTTGAACAATGCTGCAGTCTCAGCCGGAAGTTCTTCTATAAGCCTTGGAATAAGTATTTCTTCTACATCTTTTCTGATCTTGTCCTGCATGGCCGCGTCAGTCCTTTTCTGGCCGTATTGCTCACAGGCTTCAGAATAAGTCATTTTTCCCAATTCAGCCGCTACAAATTCATCGTGCTGGGTGGAAATGACAATAGTGTGGATTCTTACAGGCTTTCCTGTCTCGCTATCGTATTCTACTGTGAACTGAGATTTTGAGTCAGGACGCAGGTAAGGCATAAGTTCAGGAGTCTTTTTGCGAATGTCTGCAAGTATGAGAAGAGCCTTGTGTGAAAGAGCGAGCGGAAGCGGCATATATTCTGCCGTGTCCCGGCATGCGTATCCGAACATCATACCCTGGTCACCGGCTCCCTGGTCGTCAGGGTTTTCTACCACTACCCCCCGGTTGATGTCCTGACTCTGTTCGTGCAGGGCAGAAAGGACTCCGCATGAGTTGCCGTCGAACATATAGTCGGCCTTGTTGTAGCCGATTTTGTTGATAACACGCCTTGCAACGCTCTGGATATCAACATATGCATCTTCTGAGCGGACTTCTCCGCCTACAACTACCAGTCCTGTGCTGCAGAATGTCTCGCAGGCTACCTTGGCTTCTGGATCCTGACGGAGGAATTCGTCAAGGATGGCATCTGATATCTGGTCGGAAACCTTGTCAGGATGTCCTTCAGATACTGACTCTGATGTAAAAAGATAATTCATGATTTTGTTTTTTTATTTATGGCTGCTTCTCAGCAGTGCTTAATTACTAAACTCTAATTTTCGGTTAATTGGACGGGTATTAATTACAGGTCTGTTCTTAATATAGGCCAATAGTACAGAATGTAATAAAAATAGCCGTCAGCTGGAGAGCTGCGGCCTGCACAAACGAAAATATTGATAAACAATCGGAAAGCTGACGAAGGCAGCTGACCGTATTAAGTCAACATTTTAGCATTTTTTCAAGTGGTTGCAAGCAGCCAAATCTCTCCACATATTTTCAGCCTGCAAAGATAATAATCTTTTTTGAAACGGCAAACTTTAACAGTTTCTTATTTCCCGGAATATTTCTTGCTTGCTATTTCCACTTCGCTGTTTTCACTGTCACCTGCGCGGTAGAGAACAAATTCATAGTACTCTCCGGAGGTCATCAAAGAACAGAACTTGGCTTCATCGATAGCTTTCAGACGGTGTTCAAATTCGGCTTTTGCAGATTCGTCAGCAGATTCCTGTCCGCCTGTAAAAGGCATTATAGAAATCTGACCCATTTTCATGTTTTCTTCGGCATACTTCATTACGCGTGCCATGTTCGCTCCGAGTTCCATTCTGTTTGAAATAGAATAGTAATAGGTAGATTGCTCTTCTTCCTTGCAGGATGCAAGAGAAAGGATGGCGAAAGAAATCGCCAGAAATTTAAATAATGATTTCATGATTTTTATTAAATATAATTGAAAATCTGTTTTTCTATTCCTCCTCTTTCCAGATATAGACTTTGTCCGAGCGTCTGAGCTTTCCTTCGCATGATTCAAGTATGGATGCATCTACCGGTATGGAGCAGTATGTTCCCTTTTCTGCTGAGTCCGTCTCTTTCAAATCGACTCTGATTTCTGGTACTGTCATTTCAACTACTCCGGTTGACGGTCCTATGATGAGTATGTTGTCTCCTGTTTTGAGAGATGAGGATTCGACCAGGATTTCTGCGACACCCAGTTTGCTGAACCAGTTGGTTATTTTTCCGCAATAGAGTTTTTTGCGTGTGGCTTTGCTGCCATACACTTCGCTCCACTGTCCGAGTCTGGCACCCTGGTAATATCCGTCCCAGAAGCCTCTGTTGAAAACTTCTGACAATTCCTTTTTAAGTTCAGCTGCCACTTCCGGCGAATAGGTTCCGTCGCATACGGCATCTGCAGCTCTCCTGTAGCATGAAGCCGCGCGTTTTACATACTCTGCAGAACGTGCACGCCCTTCGATTTTGAAAACTGTTACTCCGGCGTCTATGATTTTATCCATAAACTCTATAGTACACAAGTCCTTAGGCGACATTATGTATTTGTTGTCCACTACGAGTCTGTTTCCTGTCTCAACATCCGTGACTTCGTATCCGCGCCGGCATATCTGGTAGCATGAGCCTCTGTTTGCCGATGCTCCGTATTCGTGGAGGCTGAGATAGCATTTACCGGATATAGCCATGCAGAGTGCTCCATGGGCGAACATCTCTATTTCTACAGGTCTGCCTGAAGGGCCGCAGATATTTTCTCTGTCTATGGTTTCCTTTATTTCTTTTACCTGATGCAGGTTCAGTTCTCTGGCCAGTACTATCACATCTGCAAACTGGGCGTAGAATTTAAGTGATTCAGCATTTGATATGCTGAGCTGGGTGGATATGTGGACCTCCACTCCTATCTGTCTTGCATACATTATGGCAGCCATATCGGATGCGATTACAGCTGTGATTCCGGCTTTTTTTGCTGCATCCAATGTAAGGCGCATGTCCTCAAGGTCTTCGTTGTATAGTACGATATTGAGGGTAAGGTATGATTTAATGCCGTGCTGGCGGCATATGTCGCAGATTTCCTGCAGGTCTGTCATTTTGAAGTTGTTGGCGGAGTGTGAGCGCATGTTCAGTTTTTCTACTCCGAAATATACTGAGTTGGCTCCTCCCTGTATGGCTGCGTGCAGGCATTCGAAGTTGCCTGCCGGGGCCATGATTTCCAAGTCATGTCTTTCCATTGCAAATTTTTCTTTCTTCGATTTTTTGTTCTTCGTTGTCAGTTCAGTCCAAGTCATTCGACTTGGAAATCATCATTTGGTGCGTCCGAGAAGTTTGTCTGCATAGCGGTGCAGCATCTCATATCTGGTGCGCGGAAGACCGAGCATTCCCGCATATTCCATCGCCTGCGCATGCATCTTTATTATTTCATATTTAGCATCTTCATCGACCCCGAGCGTTTCGTATATTCCTTTTACCTTTTCTATTTTTGCCACCTTTTCCGCCTCGCTTTCCGCTCTCATTTCCATTGCTGACAATATATCGGTTTTTCTTGCTCCCTGTGGCACTGTTCCGGATGCTTCCATTGCCGCACTCTTTTCCAGAGCACGTGTCAGCAGCCAGCTTTTTTTGTTGTTTACTATATCTCCTCCTATGTTTTTGCCGAATACTCTGGAGTCTCCGAATGTGTCCAGATAGTCGTCTGTTACCTGAAAGGCCAGACCGAGATCGTAGGCAAACTTATATAGAAGGTCGCAACTTCTTTCGTCTGCTCCGGCAATCAGTGCGCCCATTTTTGCTGAACAAGCCAGCAATACCGCTGTTTTCAGACCTATCATCTTTATGTATTGGTCCATAGGGACTTCCTTTAAGTTTTCAAAGTCCATATCGTATTGCTGTCCTTCGCAGACCTGAGCTGCTGTGGTTGAAAACAATTCCAAGACTGCCGGAAGTACTTTGGCAGGGGCCTTTGCTATCCTTCTATAGCTGTCTATGCACATTACGTCGCCGGACAGGATGGCGGTGTTGCCGTCCCATTTGCGGAAAACAGTAGGCTGTCCACGTCTCATATCGGCATTGTCCATGATATCGTCATGGATGAGTGTGAAACTGTGGAAAACCTCCAGGGCAGTTGACGGCTGGAGAATTTCCTCACCGAATGCATCTTTGAAAAGCGAATATGCAGTAAGGCACAGCCTTGGCCTGACTCTTTTTCCACCGATTGCTATCATATATCTCAGCGGGTCATACAGGCCGGCAGGCTCGGCTGTAAAATCAGGATTCTCGAAAAGAATTTTCAGAGTATCTTCAATTTGTGCTTCAGTAATCATTTCTGTTCAATTTTGTATAACTTAGAAGCTGTTTAGAAATTTTCAAAAAATCTTTTATGGCTCTTTGGGGACTATTTTCAATGACTTTTTTATTCAGATAACACTATTATCATTTTCAGCAAGTCACAGAAAAACATCTACAAAAATATCTCATAAAAATTATGATGGCAAAAATTTAAACAGCATCTTACAAACTTACTGAAAATCTCCGTAATTTCATTGGATTGATAGAGAGAAAAACTTGTGAGGCCGGTGATAATTTGTGTGTTTTTTTTATTAAAACACTACATTTTTGCCGATATCGGCAAAAATGTAGTGTTAATAACGCATAATATTGTTAATAAATTCTATTAGGCTGATAGTTCAACGGTGTCCTTTTGACTATCACTGAAAATGCTTGACAGATTTAGGGGCGATTAACTAAACTATTTTACAGCGTTTATTCGCTTGACTA
>URDD01000023.1 GCA_900546395.1 uncultured Bacteroidales bacterium
GTATATTCCAACTCGACAGGATAGGCTTTATCTTTATCAACCTCCTTTGGTGTACGAAGGCGGTATTTGCCCAACGGATATAGTCTTTTCGGTCTTCCCATATATCATCCTCCTTTTAGCAATATTCCTGAGGAGAAACAAAGATATGGAATTTTAGACAAACAAACTCCGTTTTTGAGAAGAAAAATCGCAATTTAGACAAACAAACCGCGCCATCCAGCACCATAAAACACCAGCGCGACAAACAAATTATTATTGCTTATCGCGCTGATATTTAATTATTTAGCCTATTCAAAGGCTGTTAATATTCCTCCTCGTTAAAGAAGAAATCATCCTTTGTCGGATAGTCCGGCCAGATATCCTCTATGCTTTCATAGATTTCACCGTCATCATCCAGTTCTTCAAGATTTTCCACGACCTCTAGAGGTGCTCCGGAACGCGTAGCATAGTCAATCAACTCATCCTTGGTAGCTGGCCAGGGAGCATCTTCAAGTCTGTACGCGAGTTCAAGTGTCCAATACATGGCAAAAATATTTTAAGTTATTAATATTCAATTAAATACCCCACCAAATCACTACTATGGCGGCTTAAAGGGACGCAAATATATACAAAAAAAGCATACAATGCTTTTCTTTTTGCTATTTTTGTCCTATATAGGGGCGTCGGGGATAATTCAATATCCGTACCAAAGACATAATGTCAGTACCTGACACCTGCTATTGTAACATTTTATACACAAATATGATATGGCATATTCAAGAGAAGACCGCTACGAGCAGAATACTACAGAAGAGATAGCAAAGCACTATAGGGAAATCCTGAAACTTCTTGGGGAGAATCCTGACAGGGAAGGACTGTTGAAGACTCCGGAAAGAGTGGCAAAAGCATTGCAGTTCCTTACCAAAGGTTATGAAGAAGACGGAGCGGAAATAATTCGCGGAGCCATATTTAAGGAAGACTACAAACAGATGGTTCTGGTTAAGGACATAGAACTGTATTCGACCTGCGAACATCACATAATGCCGTTCATAGGCAAAGCACACGTGGCATACATTCCGGACGGATATATCACAGGACTCAGCAAAGTTGCCAGAGTAGTAGAGACTTACGCAAGGAGACTCCAGGTACAGGAGAGACTCACAGTACAGATTCTGAATTGCATTCAGGAAACGCTTAAACCGCTTGGCGTTGCTGTTGTCATCGAAGCTTCACATACATGCATGCAGATACGTGGAGTACAGAAATCCAATGCCATGACTACCACATCTGCATTTTCAGGGGTATTCCTGAAAGACGAACGCACCAGAAATGAATTCCTGAATCTTATTCGCTGACATGAAAAGTTTGCTGATGCGTCTTGTCCTGATTTTGGCTGACTCCGATTGGACAGATTGATACTCAGTAGGTCCTTTTTCCCTTACCAGACCGGAGTCATCAAGCCAAGTCAGCAATCCCTAAATATCCACTCTCGTGTCTGCTCGATGAAACTGCCCACAGGACAGTTTCCTTACTTTCTGCGTCCTAAAAATGAGATGCTAATCATGTTTATTGTGGTATATCTGACGGATAAGGAAGCCGGAGAGAAATGCAAAGATGTAACCGGAAAGAATAAGCATGGTTTTTGGGAATGTCCCTACACGATCTGACATTCCGGTTACGACCACAACTACTCCATAGAGCCAACCATAAAGACAGCCTACAAGTCCTCCGGAAATAATCGTCGCACTGATTATACTCTTTATGTTGTACCTTTGCCATAGTTGGAAGTTTTTGATGTTTTTTTTAGCACTATAAATATACAAAATATCTTCCAATAAACAATGGCTATTTCTCTGTAATTCAAAGAAATAGCCATATATTTTTAGTGATTTGGATGACAGTAGGAAAACCGTGGCCACCCTCGGCCCGTTAGAGGGAGGGACCTGCACCGAAGGTGTGGGAGGGATTTAGTTTTCCGTTGTCATCCAAATCTGATTATTGTACTTATAGAAAAAAGAGGTGACCTCAAAGTCTTATGACTTTTGGGTCCCTCTTTCATAAGCGTAAAAACTCCGCTACTTCAGATAAGCATCCGAAACCACCTTCTCGCTACGTGCGATGAAGTCACTCAAATCCTTGCCCTTCAGCATTCCGTTGGCAAGAAGAGCCAAATCTACTATCTGTTTCAGGATTTCATTGCCGGCAGCGAATGACTCGACCTCTTCCTTATGTGCCTGCGCTGCTGCATCCTTTGCCTCCTGTACGGACTTTTTCTGAGCCTCGTCAGCGTCTGAAGGCGCATCAGCGACCACCTCAGCAGGTTTCACTTCTGCCAACTTGGCATCCATAATCTTAGAAACCAGAGGATTCTGCATATTTACAGTAATATTGTAGGAAGCAGGCATCTCACCATAGAAATTCATTCCTCCACCCATGGCTGACATCTCACGGTAACGGCGCATAAACTCGGACTGCGTCACAAGTATAGGAGCTGCTGTTTCGCCAAGATTGTCTGCTGTGACATAATACTGGTTTTCCTTTGGAAGCACAGCCTGGAACAGAGTGTTCAAGTCAGTCTTTTCCGACTCATTCAATTCCGGACGAATCTTCTCCTCCTTAGGAATCAGATTGTCGATACTGTCAGAGTCCACACGTGCAAACCTGCTGTTCTCAAGCTTCATCTCAAGCATATTCACAAAATGTGAATCAAGCTGACAGTCAAGCAGAAGCACATCATACCCCTTATTCCTGGCAGCCTCGATAAACGGATACTGGGCCTCTGTGTCAGTAGCATAAAGGAAGACAGTCTTCTTGTCCTTGTCAGTCTGCTCTGTCTCAATAGCCTTTCTGTAGTCTTCAATGCTGAAATACTTGCCCTCAGTATTCTTCAGCAGACAGAACTTCATAGCCCTCTCGCAGAACTTCTCATCACTTAGCATACCATACTCGATGAAAAGCTTCAGATTGTCCCACTTCTTCTCCAGAGCCTCACGCTCGTTCTTGAAAATCTCCTCAAGTCTGTCTGCCACCTTCTTGGTGATATATCCTGAAATCTTCTTTACATTGGCATCACTCTGAAGATAACTTCTGGAGACATTAAGAGGAATATCCGGAGAATCAATCACACCATGAAGCAGAGTAAGGAAGTCCGGAACTATATTATCTACAGAATCAGTCACAAACATCTGATTACAATAAAGCTGGATCTTGTTCCTGGTAATCTCCATTCTGTCCTTTATCTTAGGGAAATAAAGGATACCGGTCAGATTGAACGGATAATCCACATTAAGATGGATATGGAAAAGCGGCTCGTCCTGCATAGGATAAAGAGTTCTGTAGAACTCCATATAATCCTCCTCTTTCAGATCAGCAGGCTTCCTGGCCCAAAGAGGCTCCACCTTGTTGATTACATTATCCTTGTCCGTATCCACATATTTGCCGTCTTTCCACTCCTGCTCCTTTCCGAAAATCACAGGCACAGGCATAAACTTGCAATATTTGTCCAGAAGCGTCTGGATACGTCCCTTTGCCGCAAACTCAGCATCCTCGTCGTCTATATACAAGGTAATCTCAGTACCCCTTTCAGTCCTGTCACTCTCTGACATCTCATATTCCGGACTGCCGTCACAAGACCATCTTACAGCCTTCTCGCCTTCTTTCCAGGACAATGTATCAATGGTAACCTTCTTTGACACCATGAAGGCAGAATAAAAACCAAGACCGAAATGACCTATAATATTGCCTATCTGGTCTTTATATTTTTCAAGGAACTCACCAGCACTGGAGAATGCAATCTGGTTGATGTACTTGTCCACCTCTTCCGAAGTCATACCGATACCGTTATCTATGACTTTAAGAGTCTTCTCATTCTCATCAAGGACAATACGTACTGACAATTCACCCAATTCTCCTTTGAACTCACCTGTAGAGGCCAGAGCCTTCATCTTCTGGTCAGCATCCACAGCATTCGCCACAAGCTCTCTCAGGAAAATCTCGTGGTCAGAATAAAGAAACTTCTTGATTACCGGGAAGATATTCTCGGTAGTAACACCTATTTTTCCAGTCGTACCTTTCATAACTGTAAACTTTTTATAATTATTTATTTGACATTTTTCTTAAATATTCCTTTCCATCAATAAAGCAAACCAGCTTTTAGTAAATCACCGCTGCGATATAATGCCCGAAGCAAAGGAGAGCCGGCCCGAATGCTGAACATCGGTGCCCGATGTATCTTTTCCATTCAGACCGGCAATATTCAGTCAAATAGCATTCCAAGTGCAAAATACTGACAACTTGTCAGTCGCGGCTGGTTATGGAGTTTGTCATGCTCCCGGAATATGTCATATAGCAGTAATCTATCATATTGTCACCTTTGAAAATATTGACATTGAACTGTCCTGAAAGATAAAGGGCAAAAGGTTCAAAACGGTTGTCAAAGACAAATTTTTCTCCTCCTGTAGAAAACTCGGTAACATATTCTTCTTCAATCTGAGATCCGGAACATGAAATATTACAGAACTGCAGTTTCTCTTCTGATGACAATTCGGATACAGTCAACTCCGACTTTACCTTCTTATTATTGTCTCCACCACTTGACTGCAGTCCCCACACACCTCCAGACAATGGTTTCACCTCTATTGTAAGAGCAATGGAACCGTAACTGCCTGTCGCATTTAATATCCATATGGTATCCGGGTCAGTCAGAGTTTTCCCGCCTGTATGCAAGGTTCCGATTCCTGTGACATACAATGTATTATCGTCCTTATGATATACCATATTGTACCATTTTGATTCTTTTTGCTGGGACTCCGGCAATTTCAGATACTCATCAAGACTCAAAAGATCGAAAAGACGTCGTACCGGATCCAGCATATAAGATGACATAAGACCGGATGTAAAATAGACAAGTGACGAACTGTCAGCTACATCCCCTGATGGTGAATCAACTATACAAGAAGAGGTGACAGACACCAGCAGAGCCGCAACTGCCAATTTTATATTTTTAAATATCTTCATTACTACTCAAGTTTTATTTATATCAAAGCCAGTCGCAAAGTATAAATCAGAATCGCACACCGATTCCTGCCGAACATCCAAATACGACAGTGCCCGCACACAGTTCGAAAAAACCATAGACCCTTCGGCCCGCTGTAATACCTATAGGAACAAAATTAATAGCCGGCAACAACTCTGCATACTTATCGAAAGCCGTGACAGTGACACCTGCTCCCAAAGCAGAATAAAGCTTCACATATTTTCTGTTAAGATACGAAAACCTCACCTGCGGAAAGAAGGAAAACACAGCCCCGAAATCAAGACCCGTACGAAGTCCCGTGACCTTATCATATCTGCGCCCGTATATTCCATTCATTCCCACATTTACAGACAAAGCGAACCATTTCCTGAAACTGTATGAATACTCCAGTCCTACATTACCTGTCATATAAACGGGACCTGAAAACTCACCATACAGGCTGGATGCAAGGTTTTCATATATATCAGAATTTACGTCATAGCCGGGACCGGCAAGCATCATATGAAAAACAGGAACACCACCCCATCCCAGACGTATTTCGTGTCTGAAAGGAAGATCTCCAGACTTGACAGCATCATCTCTGTCTTTCGAAATGACATCATAAGAGTTGAAAGTAAAAAAAGCCGCAGCCAGAAAAAACAAAACAGAACGTTTCATACGATCAATCTCCCCACTCTGATTAACTACAAATGGTTATACTCATTTACTTCTGCTCCGCGCACTATTCTTAGTGCCGGGCCGAATTCTACGACATAACTGTCAGACAATGAATTTTCACCAGTTACTGTCACATTCATTTTCCCTGACACCGGCCACTTGCAGAAGTCTCCATCTTCAGTCAAAGGCATTGTCATCAAATCATCCGGAACAGACGAAACTGTCACTCTTTCCTTAACATAAACTGTCTCGGAACAAAGGTTTTTGACTACCAGCCTGCCGTCTGATACCGCCGCTTTGGCAGACAAAGACACTGATTGAGACTCAAATTCCAATGTCCATACCCCATCTTCAGACAAAGAGATGCGATAAGGGGCATATCTTGTAATATCACTATAATTGCAATATGTCTTGAATAAAAAAGGAAATCCGTTTCCGGTATCTGGGAATACAGTACCTACAGACGATACAGACATCTTTTCATAAAAGAGTTCATTCAGACATGAGCCGTAGCAAGACATTACCATATCCATCGCCTTCTCCCTGTCAGCACGGATTTTCTGATACTCGCTAAATATGTATGCTGCCTCAACTCCTTTGAATACAGGATCGATGCTCTCCGGATATATGTGATATTTCAATGATGTAAATGCTGGATCTTCCGGGACAGTATCCTTTACAAAAGTAAAACACCCCTGCACAAGGATTGCGCAAAATACTGATACGGACAGCATCCAGATACTTTTAAAAGTTTTTTCCATAAAACAGAAAGATATTCATAAGATGATGTTTGTCATTTTTTATTACTATCAGAAACGGTATCCTACTCCGGCACAGCAACCTGAATACAGGTTTCCGACACCGGTCTCAAAAAAACCATATACATTTTTTCCTACTGATATCCCGACAAAACATAATTGTGCCGCCAGAGTAAACCCTGAATGCGCAACCATATAATATCTTGGATCATTTGTATCAAAACCACACTTTTGTGCAAACGGAATTTCCAAGCCCAGACCTACAGAAGAATACAGACGCACAAGTTTCCTGTTAAGCCAGCTTACGCGCAACGTTACCATCGGCACCAGATAATTAATTCTGTTGTCAAGCAGCACTTTATCTTTTCCGGACTTATAACCGCCATAGTCTGAACCGCTTTCCCTACGGAAAAAAGTCCAGCTTCCTCCATAATATGAAACTCCTGTCTGTATGGCGAGAACCTTGGTGAAATTATACACGAAATTAAATGTAAATGAGGATGTATATCTCTTTCGGTCATAATACTCCGCATTCTGATAAATATCTGAAATACTTCCAGGGTCTCCAATATAATTGACAAATGATCCGTGAAGAGCGGAAGCCACACCTGCACCCAAAGAAAACTCATATTTTCTCAACTGGAATCCCGTATCCTTCTTCTCCCTACCGGACACAGGCGAAGACATAAACAAAACAGATGCTGCCATAATAGCCAGAAAAACAATAGCTTTCCGGACATGCCCATTACTTGAGTCTATACTCATAAAAACACTTTATTAAAACGCAAACGGAAGATGCAGGTTTGTAAAAAAACGTTGCATCTTCCGTGCTTATTTAAAAATCTGAAACAGCAGATCATTTAAGTTTGAATATTTTTGAAACATTCCTGAATCCCAGACGACTGAAAAAAATATGTGCCGCCTCATTCCTGTTTCCAGACTCAAGGTAAATATCAGTTATACCCCTTCCATGAAACCATTCAATGGCAGCATCAAACAACTCCCGTCCATATCCCTTGCCTCTAAAAGACTCATCTACAAGAATATCGCACAATATTCCAAACGGAGCTGCACCGTCATCAGTAATCTCAGCTACACAGAACCCGCAAATACAATCCTCCCCAACTACTATGATCCGGGCATTTTCTGACCTGAATTTTCCCATGATATATTTCATCCACATCTCCTGTCCGTTTTCTGCCGGCTGCCCGTAAACGCCTTCATTACTGATAACAGCATTGCATACCCCCATCTGTATCTCACCATGAGAAATATATTCAGGATGGGATAAGATATGATTCCAGAACATATCTTTCAAAACAATCAGTTCATTTTCTTTTGCGACTCTTATCATTTTCTGAAAACCAGTTTTTTGAATTTCTCCACAATCTTTTTAAATATATTGACAAAAAGGAGCAATAATCCGAACAATGCCAACGCTGCCACAAACCATACCAGCAATGCCGCCGTATCGCTGGACTTCATTCCAAAATATTCCAGGAACGGAAGACTGACATTCTGGAAAAGAATTTCAAAAGTTGAGACTACAGAAATAATGGCCAATATCACATTAAGTACCATATCAGCCTTCACTGACCTGTAATCGCTTATATTATGCAGACTACTGTCTGTCATCTCCATAAGCTTGATAAGCTTTTTCTGGTCATTCTCAAGATCCAGTCTCTTCGTAGTCCTGTCAAACATTACCTTATGCGACATGAACTTGGAATACTTGACGATATTTAACTGGACAATCATCCTTGAAAATCTCATACTTAACTCAGCGTTTCTTGCGATAAGTTCAGAAGAAGAAACATTTGACATATTCATTGAGGCCTCAACAAGTTCATCCTCAACACTGTTCACAATATATTTCTTAGCCAGAACCATTTCCAGAATAGACATATATTCCGGCCAGGATACATGATATTCAGCCCTCTCTTCCAGATGCTCTGCCCAATTGACAGGAGAGTCGGTTCCCCTCCTCCCATAAGTTCCTATAACCACACAGACATTGGCATTGACAAGCACAAGGTCATCAATATCAATGGCGATATTTTCCCCGCATATTTCATCATAGGATTTCCTGTCTCTATACGGCCATTCTTCCGGATAAAGGGTCATAAGGCCTATCAATTCCTCCTGATGACAGTTTCTTATGTGATTGACTATCTCGGATTCCGTAAGCCGTTCAATCCTGGAGTTGGAAAAAATATCGTCCCCGTAATAAGAATGGTGCATGACATTCTCCCAGATATCCACCATCGCATAATGAAGGTCATCATAAGAACCGGCATCCTCACAAGCCGATTTTTCGTTCAGGTACTTTTCTTCCCTTGTGGTCATCTGCCTGTATGAAGAGCATTGGGAACGGACAAACCGTTTGTAACGCACACTCAACTCATCAAACACCCTGCTGCATCCTTCCAGGTGCAAAGTATCTTCCTTACCGCCTGGCAACACTTTACCGTTTTCCGAAATTCGCAGTCCGGAAATACAGAAATCTTTTATTTCCAGATTAATATTAGTCTCCTCCTCCCCTTCGTTACGGCTCCAGTGCTCGGCACTCAGATGAGAAGAAAGTAAAGCTATTATATGATCTGTACATGCCGGTTCTGAAAGCGAGCATAAATTGCCGTCAAAAACAAACCTGTACGTAACCGACACCATATATCCGAAAAGGACAAGCATCTCTACTTGCACATTTCCTTTCATATCTATATGGTAAGGATCGTCAAGAGACAGGGAAAAACTGAAGCCGTCAAGTTTGAAGCGTCTGACATTTTCCCTGTCTTTACGGTTCATCACAAATATAAGGTGGTCTATACTTTTTGTTATCCTGGCGACAATTCCTGAAGACAATGCCTTGTCCATGTCAAATTCCTTGAATTTGTCAAGGGAAAACATTTGTATCAGCACAACTGAAAATCCCGGATACCGGAGACCGCATCCTTTCTGCATACAGTCAGTAGGGAGTCTATTTTCCATAAGTTCAATAATAGGTCAAGTAATTATCATTTAATTATTTATACAGAAAACGCTTGATGCTCATCTTTGGCGTCTTTTCGAACGGCTCGTCCCTCACCTCTACCTTCGACAGGCGGCTATACACAGGAAGCGACTTGTTTACAATACTCATCATATCCTCTATCATGGAAGACTGCGCCTCGGCATCAATACCGTCTGCAGCCAGTTTGTCCTTGTCCATATAGACAAGAGCGACTATCTTCGAAGCCCTGTCCACAACCACAGACTCCACTACATAAGGCTGGTTGTTCACTACTGCCTCTATTTCCTCCGGATAAATATTCTGCCCGCTTGAAGAAAGTATCATATTCTTGCTGCGCCCGCGGATAAAAATATTACCGTCCGCATCTATCACTCCCAAATCTCCTGTCTTGAGCCAGCCGTCTTCAGTAAAAGCAGCCGCAGTAGCCTCTGGATTCCTGTAATATCCATCCATGATATTGGTACCTTTGGCCTGAATCTCCCCTACTACATTCTGCGGATCTTCCGAATCAATCCTCACCTCTACCCTCTCGACACATTTTCCGCATGACTTGGAAACGAACTTGGAATAATGTTCATATCCCAACAGAGGAGCACACTCAGTCATACCATATCCTACTGTAAAAGGAATCCGGAATTTGCGGAACCACTCTTCAACTTCAGGATTGAGAGCAGCGCCACCCATAATAATCTGCTGGACATTACCGCCGAAAGCAGACATTATCTTTTTGCCTATCTTATTGTAAATTATCCTGTTGATACCTGGTATAGATATCAGTGCCTTCATCACCGGCTTCTTGAGCATAGGCTGCACAGCGCTCTTGAAAATCTTTTCCATAACCAGAGGCACAGTAATCACAAGATACGGCCTGACTGAAGCCATTGCCCCCAGAAGAAGCGAAGGAGTAGGTGTCTTTCCAAGGAAATATATGGTCACTCCACCACACAGAGGGTAAAGGAACTCAAACGCCATTCCATACATATGGGCAAGTGGTAGCATTGAAACCATCTTATAACCGAATTCACATGGCATGAAGTCTATTCCGAACTCTATATTGGAACTCAGGGACTCGTACCTCAGCATAACTCCCTTAGGCGCACTCGTTGTCCCGGAAGTATAGTTTATCAGAGCTATATCCTTATCATTATTAATAGGATAAGATACATTTTCCCTGGTAAATCCCATAGGATACCTGCTCTGGAATATCTCATGAAGACTGTCCATCGACTCCTTCAGCTTAGAATCAGATGCATACAGCAAAGAAAAGTCTCCTGCTGATATAACACCTTTCAAGCCAGGCATCTTACTGACATCCAGCTTATTCCACATATCCTTATCTGTAAAAAGCAGAACACTTCCAGAATGATCCACCAGTGAATTCACACTGTCAGGATGAAATTCTGCGAGAATCGGCACCACTACCGCCTCGTATGTATTGGCTGCAAGAAAAGCTATTGCCCATCTGGCTGAGTTTCTGGCACACAATGCTATCTTGTCGCCTTTTTTCACTCCAGCAGCCTCGAAAAAAATATGGAACTTCTCTATATGTGTGGCAAGTTCTCCGAATGTAAAGGACTCTCCCTTGTAATTGCAAAGAGTCGGGGCATCCCAATGTTTGCCCATTGTCTCCTGCAGGCGCGTAAAATAATGTTTCATATATTCTGATATTATTGCCATAAAACCGGCACTTCCGCAAACTTACATAAAATCATGCAAATTATCACCAATCACTATAAATATATGCCTGGCAAATCAAGCTCAAGACATAACAATATCTATGCTGCTTCCGGAAGTAAAATTAAAACTCATTTAAATTTAAGCAAGTTATAATATTAAATGTTAACTTTGAAAGGTACGGACATTGCAAGTCCTGAGCATAAATGGAAAAGATATGAGAAAGACACCTATCGTTGCGCTGATTTATGATTTTGACGGAACTCTGTCTCCAGGCAACATGCAGGAATTCGGTTTTATTCAGGCTATCGGTAAAAGTCCGGAAGAATTCTGGAGAATGAGTGACGAGATAGCCATAGGACAGGATGCCAGCAGCATACTCAGCTATATGAAGCTTATGTTTGACGAAGCCAGGAAGTCAGGTCTGAAACTACGCAGAGACGATTTCAGAAGTTTCGGAAAGGATGTTGAGCTTTTCGAAGGAGTGAAAGAGTGGTTCGGCATGATAAATAAATACGGAAAAGACCATGGAGTAATAGTGGAGCACTATATCAACTCTTCCGGTCTCGCCGAAATAATCGAAGGTACTCCAATTGCAAAAGAATTCAAGCGTATATTTGCCTGCACCTTCCTCTACAACGAGGCTGGAGAAGCCGTTTGGCCTGGAGTCGCCGTAGATTACACTGCCAAGACGCAGTTCCTTTTCAAGATAAACAAAGGAATACAAAGTATCCGCGACAGCAAAAAAGTAAACGACAGCCAGCTTGAAGAAAACAAGAGGATTCCTTTTCCAAACATGATTTATTTCGGGGACGGAGAAACCGATGTACCGTCAATGAAAATAGTCAGGATGTTCGGAGGAAATTCGATTGCAGTATATAACCCAAACATACCGAGAAAGAAAAAGACTGCCCAGAAACTTCTGAGACAGAACCGTGTAAATTTCATTACTCCCGCAGACTACAGAAAAGACAGCCGCACTTACAAGTTGGTATGTGCCATCATTGACAAGACCCGCGCAGAACACAACCTCATGCTTCTGTCCCAGAAATAATGAAAGTATTATACTTTTGATATACGTTTTCTTATACGAGAAAGCGCCTCAGGTGTAATCCCTATATAAGAAGCAAGCTCCTAAAGGGTAATACGCGTAAAAAGATAGGGCGATTCCCGCATTATCTTGATATACCGTTCCTCTGGGGAAAGAATATAGAAATCCAGAAGCCTGTCCTGCATGCGGATAAACAAGTCGTTGGCTATATTGCTGAAAAGATCTCTGTTTTCCTCACTGCTGCAGACAAAATCATGCAGCTGCTCTCCGCTTATCACCCAGACTGACGCCCTGTCCACAACACTGATACTCATGTCAGCCGGGGCTCTGCGAAGATAAGCTGAATAATCCCCGATGAAAGCTTCGTCAAAAGCATATCCTACATTAAATTCACGTCCGTCTGCCGCCTGACAGCAATACCTGACACTTCCACTTACAAGAAAGCCGAAATGTCTTACAGAACAGCCGCCTGTCTGGAAACACCCTCCCGGAGAATATTCCGACAAGCGGCCGGCTGCCATACAATACTCTTTCAACGGCAGGATATCCACCGTATTCAAGTATGAATTCAAATGTCTCAATAGACGTTCACTTTAAGTTTTGCGTATGCCCTTTCAGCCTTTTTAAGAGCCATTTCCACAGTCTCGCCTGTAGTCAGAATGACTCCGAGCCTTCTGTGTCCTGAAATTTCAGGCTTGCCGAAAAGCCGTATCTGCACTCCCGGCTCCTCAACTACCTCATCAAGGTTGCAGAACTCATACTCCCTGGTATTGCCTTCCACGACTATTGCCTTTGAAGCCGAAGCTCCGAAAAACCTTACACCCGGAACAGGAAGCCCCAATACGGCACGTGCATGAAGGGCAAACTCAGAAAGGTCCTGAGAAATCATCGTAACCATTCCCGTATCGTGAGGACGCGGAGAGACTTCGCTGAAAATCACATCTTCACCCTTGACAAACAGTTCCACTCCGAAAATTCCGTATCCTCCGAGAGCGTCTGTAATTTCCTTGGCAATATGCTCGGCCTTTGCTATTGCACCATCAGGCATTGCCTGCGGCTGCCAAGACTCACGATAGTCTCCATCCACCTGATGGTGTCCTATCGGTTTCAGGAACGTGGTGCCTCCGGAATGTCTGACTGTCAGAAGAGTGATCTCGTAGTCGAAATCAACAAAGCCTTCCACTATCACCTTTCCGCTTCCGGCACGTCCTCCTTCCTGCGAAATATGCCAGGCCTTGTCTATATCTTCTTCTGAACGCACTACGCTCTGTCCGTGTCCAGAAGAACTCATTACCGGCTTTACCACACAAGGAAATCCTATTTCCTTTATAGACTGCTCGAACTCACTTCTCTCTGAAGCAAATCTGTAAGGCGATGTAGGCAGACCGAGAGTTTCGGCAGCAAGACGCCTTATGCCTTCCCTGTTCATAGTGATACGGGCTGCTTCAGCAGTAGGAACGACATTGTATCCTTCCTTTTCAAGCTCCACCAAGGTATCGGTAGCAATAGCCTCTATCTCAGGGATGATATAATCAGGTTTTTCCTGCTCGACCACCTCTCTCAAGGCTTTTCCGTCAAGCATAGGTATCACATGGAATGAATTCGCAACCTGCATTGCGGGCGCACCTTCATACTTATCTACTGCAACTACCTGTACTCCATAACGCTGGAGTTCGATTGCGACTTCTTTTCCCAATTCGCCGGAGCCGCACAGAAGGGCTTTTTTACCATACTTGGTAAATGTTGTACCGATATTGACCATATTGAATAAAATTACTTTCCGTAACGTTTTAATATATCACCAAAGGCATCTATGCGGCGGTCACGGAAGAAAGGCCATCCGCGGCGCACATATTCTGTCCTGTCCATATCAATATCCACTACCTTGATACCTTCTTCATCCTTTCCAAACTCTGCAAGCAGTTCTCCCTGCTGTCCTGCAGCGAATGAGCGGCCCCAGAACTGCAATCCTACGGTATTTCCCGAAGGGTCATCCTCATGACCTGTACGGTTAACAGTAATCACAGGAAGTCCGTTTGCTACGGCATGTCCTCTCTGGACAAGCTGCCAAGCATCGCTCTGCATCCTCTGCTCCTCGACAGGGTCAGTACCCACACCTCCGATGGCAGTAGGATAGATAAGCAGTTCCGCTCCGTTCAGAGCCATGCAACGGGCTGCTTCAGGATACCACTGGTCCCAGCAGACAAGAACACCGAGAGTTCCTACAGAGGTCTCTATCGGCTGGAATCCCATATCCCCTGGTGTAAAATAAAACTTCTCATAATAGCAAGGATCATCAGGAATATGCATTTTCCTGTATTTGCCTGCTATGCTTCCGTCCTTCTCGAGAACAACGGCTGTATTATGGTAAATCCCGGCAGTCCTGCGCTCAAACAGAGACAAAACAAGGACGATTCCGAGTTCCTTTGCCAAAGCTCCGAAAGTCTCGGTTGAAGGTCCCGGTATAGGCTCTGCAAGGTCACAAAGTGCGGCATTTTCTGTCTGGCAGAAATACACAGAATTATGAAGTTCCTGAAGAACTACCAACTGTGCCCCCTGGGCAGCACAAGCCCTGATATTGTTTTTCAATTTTTCTATATTGGCAGCGATATCTGTCCCGCAAGACTGCTGCACCATTCCTACTTTTAGTATTTTTCCCATATCCTAAATCTTTGTTTTAAACATTCAAATATCCTTCAGGATACTGCATTGTAATACAGTGGAGTGAGCCGTGCCCTGAAAGAAGAGCCGTACAGTTTATCACTATGACTTCCCTGTCAGGGAACACTTCCTGAAGAGCCTTGCGCGCGATTTCATCCTTAGGAGATCCGCTTCCAGGCAACAGCACAGCGCCGTTTATTATCAGGAAATTTGCATAAGTTGCAGGCAGTCTGTAACCGTCAAGATACATTTCATCTGCAAATGGAAGAGGTACCAGCCTGTATGGCTTGCCGTCCGGAGTCCTGAAACTCTGGAGCTGAAGCATAAGCGATGAAAACTCCTCATACTGAGGGTCATTTATATTGTCACAGGACACATATGCAATAGTATCTTCCGAGCAGAATCTTGCCAGCGTATCTATATGACTGTCTGTATCGTCACCGATAATATGTCCGCTATCCAGCCAGAGCACCCTGTCCAGACCGAAGGCATTCTTGAGTTCAGCCTCGATTTCATCCTTGTCCAGGTACTCATTCCTGTTGATAGAGCACAGACACTCTGTAGTAGTAAGAAGAGTTCCTCGTCCGTCAGAGTCTATACTTCCTCCCTCCAGAACGAAAGGACGCATATCCACACCAAGCACATCCTCCTTGAAAGCGCCCTGATTGTAAATAGTACGGGTTATCTGATTGTCAAGATCAGAAGCGAATTTAAGTCCCCATCCGTTGAAAACGAAATCAAAAATATATTTCTCCCCGTTTTCACCGAAAACAGAAATAGCACCATGATCCCTTGCCCAGGTATCATTGAGCGGAGATTCATAAAACTTTATCTTGTCAATGTCGATTTCCAGTCCCTTTTTCTCTGCGGCGGACCTTATATCAGACTTTGCCTCTTCAATATCTCTTGCAACAATCATAAGAGGCTCGAATTTCAGTATAGTCGCTGCTATTTCCGTATAGCATTCAAGCACCTTGTCAAGCTGCTGCCATTCCGTATCGCTGTGGGGCCATGTAAGCTGAACCCCGCTCTGTCTCTCCCACTCAGCAGGGAGTCTGCGTTTAGTTGATTCCATATATAAAACAATATTCATAAGTGAAGGCCGTATGTGTTGGCTTGGAGCCGGCACATAAGCCTTCACCATAGTTTTACGACCTTATACATAGGTAAGCATATCACGGCCGCAGTACAAATATACATTTTTTCCTTTTTCCGCACCCTGACACTTGAAGTTTTTCAATAAAAGTCACTGATTTTTCCTTAAGTCAGAGCACGCTCATATCCTGCTGGACTTGTACTGCGGATGCACGAAATTACAGCTATCTGTCAAGCAACTGCTTGCCTTCTCTGATCTTCATATATATCTGCTCTGCAATAAAGAAATCAAGGGGCGTATCAATATCCACTCCCTCTATTTCGGAAGTATCCACAAAAAACGGCTTATCACCTATGATATTTCTGTTTTTTATCAGAGTCTCCCTCCTGACAAGAGTAAATCCGAAGTTCAATGCCTTTATATCAGGAAGGTTCTGGCTGTTCGGAGCATTCAGCGGATCATAGTTGATAGCCTTTCCGTCAAGCCATAGAAACTCCTTTACTGTAGACACAGTCGATACGCAGTCGCATCCTTCAGCGGATTTTTCTTTATAGAGTTCAGCAGCGGTCCTTATTGTCTCGGGCTTTATAAAAGGAGAAGTAACAGGACAATACGCAAACACGTCAGTTTCCGTAACTTTTCCCAAATGCTGGAAAAACTCGCTTCCAGAGCAGGCTGATGAAGCATAGTAGTCCTCACGACGGTGCCATGATATACCGTTCTCCTTTGCTATCTCTATTGCTTTTTCAGAATCTGTATTAACTATTATTTCATCAAATATTCCGGCTTCTTTAAGATTCTTTATCTTGAGTTCCAGAAGAGTAGTATCTGCAAATGGTCTGAGATTCTTGTCCGGGACTCTTTGGGAGCCTTTTCTGATAGGGATAACAGCTTTTATAATCATAAGAAAACTTTTTAAATTGAGGTTACAAACTTACGAAAAATATGTGTAAAAGCGAATATCAAAGAATCCGTTTGGTTTTTCATCACTATATGTTATGATTGACTTTCTGAAAGTAATTGCCCATCTTTGCATAGGATTCCCGAGTCCCCCCAAAACTCCGGTGAGTCCGGCTTATGCAGTTTTACTATATATCACTCAACTCAGACAAAAGAAAATGAAATTGTTTCACAAAATACACCTGTGGCTGTCTATTCCATTCGGTCTGGTCATGACAGTCACCAGCCTGTCCGGGGCAATCCTCGTTTTTGAAAAGGAAATCACAGGAATGCTCAATTCAAGGCAAGAAGCAGTTGTAAAAATTGGAGAAGGGAAAGCAGGTACAGAAATTTCAAACCCATACAAGGAAAACAGCGATAAGGACACAGCAGTCATAAAAAAGAATGTAAAAAAGACATATCCATTCTTCAAAACGACACGCAGCATACACAGGTGGCTTCTTGACAAGCCCACAGGAAAAAAAATCTCTGCCGGGAGAACTATAGTGGGAATATCTACACTGATGATGGCTCTGGTACTGGCCAGCGGTCTTGTAATATGGTGGCCGCATTCTGGCAAAGCGCTTAGAAACAGACTTACCGTTTCATGCAGCAACGGAATGAGAAGATTCCTGCATGACACACATTCTTCGTTGGGATTCTACGTATGCCTGATTCTCTTTATAATGGCAATAACAGGACTTAGCTGGTCATTCACATGGTGGGGCTACGGCATGAAATCACTTATATCAGTCCTGGCACCGGAAGCAAATCCAATGAAACTCATATGGCTGATACACACAGGAGCCTGGGGAGGATTGTTTTCCAAAGCATTATGGTTTATCTCTGCACTCATCGGCGCTACACTTCCGCTTACAGGATATTACATGTGGTTCAAGCGCATAAAAAAACACTAAGACTGTATTTGGGCGTTTTAAACAGAAAGAACTGATCCTGTCATCGGACAACCGGTATTTGGCTGTCATTCTTTGAATCAGCAGTAACGGAGATATCCTCAATAATGATTCTACCTTCCCTGATGCCAGCCTTAATCATGCGGGCAAACTCCCACCCCATATCCAGGGCAGTGTAGACATACCAGTCTCCTTCCTCCTTCACGTCTACAACCATCGTCGTGCCATCCGATCCAGGCTTTTCATCCTGGCGGCCGCTTCGGAACAACCATGTCGCATAGGCTACACCATCCGCATCATATTCATATGCCTCCTGAAGCTTCTTAAGCAGCTCCGGTGAGCAATGCTCTTGCAAAAAATCATAATCTTCGTACAACTTTTCGTCATACATCCTGACAATGAACGACTTGATAGAATCTTCAGAAGTAATTTCTTTCTGAATTTGTCCGACCACATACGAAAGAGATATGATAAATATGCTGATAAAAACTATTGCGAATCGTTTCATACCGACAAAACTTACTTTTACTTTACAGAGTGACTGCATTGAAATACACACAATACAAATTTAACGTGAATTTCTGTAAATTACAATATCAACGTCTCATGAGCGGTCAGTCCGTACCGCAACGGGGGTATTTCGGTACCGAATGCACTTTGAGAGCCGTTTGGTACCACAGAGGTACCTTTTCCGTACCAATCAGGGTCAACCTGAATCAGGGCCAAATACACTTGTCCGTAACCTTCCCACTATCAGGGCGGTTTGGGGACTTGCACTCGTTAGAGTATGTTCGTGCAGGACGAACTAAAAAAAGGATGAGTCAAACTTATGACTCATCCTTTTTGTGACCCCAACAGGATTCAAACCTGTAACCTTTTGATCCGTAGTCAAATGCTCTATTCAGTTGAGCTATGGGGCCGGATTCAGACCTGAGGTCTGATATTATTTTAACGAACTACTCTTCAGTCTTAGCGACTACGAGCTGTTTTTCTTTAATTCTAGCCTTCTTACCGAAAAGATTTCTGAGGTAGAAAATTCTTGCCCTGCGCACCTTACCAACCTTGTTCACCTCGATTGACTCGATAAACGGTGAGTTAATAGGGAAAATTCTCTCAACACCTACTCCGTTTGAAACTTTACGAACTGTAAAAGTTCTTGTAGCCGGAGAAGCTCCTCTAAGCTGGAGAACAACTCCTCTAAAGTTCTGAATTCTCTCCTTGTTACCCTCTTTAATCTTGTAAGCCACAGTTATAGTATCACCGGCTTTAAACGCTGGAAGCTGAGCTGCTTTCTCGTTTGCAAAAGCTTCGTCAACAATTTTAATCAAATCCATTTCTTATACTTTTTTTTGGCAACATTGCATACTTTATATCCCGCTGCAAGAGGTTGCTTTGTTTTTGGGATTGCAAAGGTAGGAATAATTTTTTGTTCTCCAAATTATTTTTGAAAAAATTTCAATATTTTTCAAAGCATATCTCTCAAACGGTCAAAAAAACTCTTGTCCTCCTTTGTAGGAGAAGCACTGAAAGATGCGCTGTGCCTCATACTTTCAAACAATTCCTTTTCAGACTTTGTAAGCTTTTTCGGAATCATCACAATTATTTTAACATATAAGTCACCGGCACCATATCCGTTTACAGACGGTAGCCCTTTACCGCGAAGTCTGAGTACTGTTCCCGACTGGGTCCCCGGCTCTACCTTTATCTTATATGAGCCGTCAAGACAAGGAATCTCCGCATCAGCACCCAACATTGCATCAATAACTGAAACTACCTTAGTATAGTACAAGTTGTTGCCGTCCCTTTTCAAATCAGGATGCTCAACCTCTTCAATAAGCACAAGCAAATCACCGTTAACACCATTGTTCTTGGCAGAATGTCCTTCGCCTCGTACAGTAAGTTGCATGCCTCCTTCCACTCCGGCTGGAATGTTGACCTTAACTGTAACTTTCTTTCTCTCAAGTCCTGTACCTCCGCAAGTATGGCAAGGATTGGAAATTACCTTTCCTTCGCCGCCACACTGCTGACAAGTAGAATAACTAATTGTCTGTCCGAATATTCCATTTGAAACTCGTTTCACCTGACCAGTACCGTTACATGCCGGACAAGTCTTTATATCTGATGAATTCTTAGCCCCCTTGCCTCCGCACTCATGACAAGGCACATTACGTTCCAATGAAATTTCCTTTTCTACTCCTTTTGCGATTTCATCCAGAGTAAGTTTTACCCTTACCCTTATATCACGCCCTCTATATACTTTCTGCTGAGGCCCCTGGGAGCGTCCTCCGCCAAAACCTCCGAAGCCGCCAAAGCCTCCGCTGAAACCTCCGAAGCCGCCTCCGAAAAGATTGTTAAGGATGTCATTCAAATCTCCGAAACCTCCGCTGAAGTCAGGACCTGCCTGACCACCCAGACCTGCATGTCCGAATTGGTCATACTTTGCCTTCTTGTCAGCATCACTAAGTACAGAATAAGCCTCTGCTGCTTCCTTGAATTTTTCCTCAGCTTCCTTATTACCGGGATTTTTGTCCGGATGATATTTGATAGCCAGTTTTCTATATGCCTTCTTTATTTCATCCAACGAAGCACTCTTGCTCACACCAAGCACCTCATAGTAATCTCTTTTGTCTGCCATAGTCCGACCCTCCATGTCAAATTCCGACAACAACTTTGGCAAATCTTATAACTTTTCCATTCAATGTATAACCTGTCTGCACTACATCGAACACTTTGCCTTTCTTATCCTCTTCCTGTACAGGGAACTGCGCAACAGCCTCATGTACATCCGTATCGAAAACCTGATCGAGAGCTTCTATAACAGCCAGCCCTTTAGTCTTCAGGTAAGTCATCATTTTGCTATAAATCAACTCCGTTCCCTCCTTTGCAGCTTCACTATCCTGAGAATCTTTCAGCGCATTCAAAGCCCTTTCAAAATCATCAAGGATAGGGAGAAGTCCTTTTATAGTATCTTCTGCCGCCGTACTGACCAAATCCAGTTTTTCCTGAGAAGTCCTGCGGCGGAAATTATCAAATTCTGCCATAAGACGGATATAGTCATCCTTATCCTTCTCTACTTTTTCAGTAAGTGACTGCAACTGTTTTTCAAGTTCCTCCACACGCTCTTTATCCTTACGCGCAGTCTTTTCCTCTTTCTTTGATTCTTTTTTATCAGCCTGCTGTTCTTTACAAGAACACTGTTCTGCACACCCTGCTTCTTTTACCTTTTCTTCTTTTTCCTGTGACATATCTGTTTATATTTTTTTCAATCAATACAAGAATCTGCTCTGGCCATCTCTGACTTCAGAACAGATTCCAAAACACTTTCTGGCTCAAAGCAAAATATCTGCCACTGCCATTTTTATGACATTATGTCAGAACATATAGTCCCAAGCAGGAAGAATGGCAGGATTTTCAGATGCTGCCGCAGCAGCCTTGTCACTCAGATATTTTTTGTTTATCACGATCCTAAACATAAATTCATCAAACCATTCGTCCGTAAATGTATAATAGCCGTCGTGCCCGGCTGATGCGCCCCAACTGTTTTCAAACTGCCATTTAACCGGTACATCATTTTCGTCAGTATCCACTGCTATTAAAGTCATCGCATGGGCGGAACCGCTCTGTCTTGTAAGAATTCTTGCCTTCTTGTCGTGTATTTCAAAATCAATTCCGAATAGCGACTCATAATCATATATATTCATATCTGCAATTCCTTCATCCGGCTTATAATGCAGACTGATATCACATGAAGCATAAAGCGCTTCGTCTGCCTTTATTGAAGAAAGGGCAGCAGACTTTATTTCATCCAAAGGCAAATTAAGATATTTCCAGTTGACTCCCTCATATACATTTCTGTAGTTATCTATTTCATATACCTTATAATAAGGTCTGGTAGGGTCATGCATCACCATGATAAAGCCATCGCTACCGTAGTTTTCAGGAACAATATTCTTATAGAACTCCAACGGCGTTGACCTAAGTTCCTTCACCTCACCATCCTTCGTAAGGTATCTCCATGTAAACTCTACCGGCGGCTCACCAAGACATAAAGCCAAAATACGGTAAACTCCCTTCATTGACTCTGTTTTTACCTCCCTTGCCTTTTTTTCCGACGCACCATCTGCTATCATTTCTCTTAGTGCATATCCTTCCTTTCTCAAATACTCGTCGAGAATACTGCCAAGCATCCTGGTATTTTCAGAATGCGCAGTTTCAGGCATAACTGAGGCTGGCACGACACCATACTTAGAGGCAACATTCAGGAAACTGTTCCATACTCCGCCGTCATCAACTGGGGATGCAAAGAACCAGGCAACATCCCTATCCATAATGATATCCTTATCAGCAGTCCTTATTACATTTTCCAGAAAAAGATTACTCTTCTCGAACATATCCCAGAAATAGTTGTAGTTATGGGAAAAATCAAACGAAGCCAGATTGAACTTTTCCATAACATCCGGCCTAAGTACATTCATAGAAGTAAACATCCAGCACCTTCCGGAACTTTTCTGATCTGTAATTCCACTCACATTGACGCGATACTTGAAAAAATGATCTGTTTTTCCCTGACGTTCCCTGTTTATGGAAAGTTTACGGAGATCTGCATTTGCAGAAATAGCATTCATTCTTGCCATATCATCCTGATTTCCTGTAAATGACTCCCGTATCTCGGTAATCTGCTTCATATCCAGATTTTGAGCCTGGACACCTAATGCCATAGCAGCAAAAACTGCAGCTGCTGTAAAAATCTTACTATGCTTCATAAAATTTAAAATAAATAAGACTATTAACATTGTCCATGCATAAAAGGACAAGAAAAATAAAGATAATTATTTTTCTTGAAAGGCACTGTCTTTTCCTTTACAAAACGCCATATTTTTCCCATTATCAAGAAACTGTTTTAAAATTTTCAAAAATTCTTTTATGACTCTTTGGGGTATGTATTTAGTCCCAACACAAGTTCTGCAAAAGAAATTTCGTAAAAAAAATCATTTCCAAGATACTCAAGAGGAAAAATTACTATATTTGCAAAACTAATGCGAAAATAGCTCAGTTGGTAGAGCATCAGCTTCCCAAGCTGAGGGTCGCGGGTTCGAATCCCGTTTTTCGCTCAAAGCCACTAATGGGTTATATACCAATTCATTAGCGGCTTTATTTTTAGAGTTTTCTGCTCTTATTTTAACCGATTCAAAGAACAGGAAAAAGTAAGAAGACCCACCCTCTTGAATTAACGCTTTACGAAAGAACAACGAATTTCTTCTCCTGTTCTTACACTTTTTGCGGACACGGCAAATGAAGTTTTGCTGTATATCGTCCCTGGATTGATGGACGAGAAGATTAAGCTTATGCCATCAGTTGTAGTTACGCTTCCAATAATAGTAATTTTATCGCCATTTAAATGGTATTCACCGATTCTTTCTGGACCATCTGTGAAATATAATATACATTTTTCGTCAGAAAGAAGTTCTATATTCAACATCTCTCCAACAGAAACAGACGCCACGTAAATTCCTTGCTCTAGTTCTATGTCTTCCTGTTTCTTGCATGAACATAATGCCCCCAGCAAATTTTTCGAGGAAAATCCGATAAAATAAATAAAAAGAGGGTAAGTCTGAATTTTGACCCACCCTCTCCAGAAATACTAATCTATTCAAATCTTTGATTTCCTGACCTTAGATACTCTTGAAGAAATCATTGCCCTTGTCATCTACAAGGATGAATGCAGGGAAGTCCTCAACGCGGATTTTCCAGATTGCTTCCATACCAAGCTCAGGATACTCCACACATTCGATGGACTTGATGTTGTTCTGGGCAAGGATTGCAGCAGGACCGCCGATAGAGCCGAGATAGAAACCTCCGTGCTTCTTGCAGGCATCAGTAACCGCCTGGCTTCTGTTACCTTTTGCAAGCATAATCATACTTCCGCCATTATCCTGGAACTCGTCAACATAAGGGTCCATACGTCCTGCAGTAGTAGGTCCCATTGATCCGCAAGGCATTCCTTCCGGAGTCTTTGCAGGTCCTGCATAATATATAGGATGATCCTTAAGATACTGAGGCATTCCCTCTCCGGCATCAAGACGCGCCTTAATCTTTGCATGTGCAATGTCACGGCCTACGATAATCGTACCGTTAAGGCTCAGACGGGTAGAAACCGGATATTTCGAGAGTTCCTTGCAAACCTCTGACATAGGACGGTCAAGGTCAATCTTCACAGCATCTCCTTCACCAGCCTGCCTCAACTCTTCTGGAATAAGCTCGTATGGCTTGTCATCCATCTTCTCAATCCAGATACCGTCAGAGTTGATCTTAGCCTTGATATTTCTGTCAGCAGAACAGCTTACACCCAAACCTATAGGGCAGCTTGCTCCATGACGAGGCAGACGGATCACACGGACATCGTGCGCCATATATTTTCCACCGAACTGGGCACCGAGACCTATCTTGTAAGCCTCCTGAAGAAGCTGTTCCTCAAGCTCCACATCGCGGAATGCGCGACCTGTCTCATCTCCTGTTACAGGAAGCTCATCATAATAATGCGTAGAAGCCAGCTTAACTGTAAGAAGGTTCTTCTCAGCTGATGTTCCGCCAATTACAAATGCAATATGATATGGAGGACACGCTGCTGTACCCAGACTCTTCATCTTCTCTACAAGGAAAGGAATCAGAGTACCAGGATTCTGTATACGGGCCTTTGTCTCCTGATAAAGATAGCTCTTATTTGCAGATCCGCCACCCTTTGTCACCATAAGGAAACGGTACTCGTCACCTTGTACGGCCTCAATATCAATCTGGGCAGGAAGGTTGCATTTTGTATTGACCTCATTGTACATATCGAGAGGCGCATTCTGCGAGTAACGGAGATTTTCCTCTGTATATGTTTTGAAGACTCCCAATGATATAGCCTCCTCATCCTCGAATCCGGTCCATACCTGCTGACCTTTTTCTCCATGAACAATAGCGGTTCCCGTGTCCTGACACAGAGGAAGCTTTCCCTTTGCAGCTACTTCCGCATTACGGAGGAAAGTCAATGCTACATACTTGTCGTTGGCGCTTGCCTCAGGATCATTGAGAATTTTAGCTACCTGCTCGTTATGAGAACGGCGAAGCAGGAAGTTGACATCACGGAATGCCGTGTTTGTCATAACTGTCAAAGCCTCCGGAGTGACTTTTAAAATCTTCTTGCCTTCGAATTCTGAAGTCGAGACCAGTTTTTCCGAACCCGGAATTTTGTAGTATTCAGTCTTGTCTTCGCCAAGCTGAAACATCGGTGCGTATTTAAACTCCATATAATTAAAAGTTATTGTAAGTCATTATTAATATTTGCCTGTACGGCTGTCTATTTCCCGCCTTCCATAAGAAAGACCTTCATAAATTCATTCAAATCACCATCAAGAACACCTTGAGTGTCAGATGTTTCATACCCGGTACGCAAATCTTTCACCATCTTGTAAGGATGCAGGACATAACTTCGTATCTGAGAGCCCCACTCTATCTTCTTCTTCTGTCCCTCAAGTTCTGCCTGTTTTGCCTGACGTTTTTTCAGTTCCAGATCATAAAGTCTGGACTTCAATATACGCAGTGCATTCTGCCTGTTATCAAGCTGGGAGCGTGTTTCAGTATTCTCCACTACTATTCCGGTAGGAATATGACGTACGCGCACACCCGTCTCTACCTTGTTTACATTCTGTCCGCCAGCTCCGCTGGAACGGTAAGTATCCCATTCCAGATCCGAAGGGTTGATTTCTATTTCAATCGTATCATCTACCAGCGGATATACAAAAACTGACGAAAATGTAGTCTGACGTTTTCCCTGTGCATTGAACGGAGAAATACGGACAAGTCTGTGCACTCCGCTCTCCGCTTTCAGATAACCGAAAGCATAATCTCCCTCAAACTGTATAGTCGCAGACTTTATACCGGCATCTTCACCTTCAAGCATATCGGTGACAGTCACTTTATATCCGTTTCTTTCTCCCCAGCGCATATACATACGCATAAGCATAGCTGACCAGTCGTTAGACTCCGTACCGCCTGCTCCTGAATTAATAGTAAGGATAGCACCCAAACTGTCGCCCTCCTCGCCGAGCATATTTCTCAACTCAAGATTCTCAATATCAGATTCTGCCGCCCTGAAAGCCGTCTCCAGCTCTTCCGCCTCAGGAGTGACGGCATCATCTGCCGCACCTGAAAGGCTGTCCTTTGCAAAATCATACAGCACATCCAGATCCGCGACCTGAGATGCAGCCTTGTCATATCCCGTCACCCAAAACTTGACCCCTGCAAGTTCTTTAAGAAACTTTTCCGCCTCTTTCGGATCATTCCAAAAGTCCGGTGCAAGCGTTTTCTGCTGTTTTTCTTCTACTTCTGCCCTCCTGCTGTCTATATCCAGACACCTTTTAAGCGTCTCCACCCTCTGCTGAAGTGACTTTATCTGTTCATTTGTTATCATAGTTCCAATAAAATTGCATGTTACCCACAACACACTGCAGATAACTTACAAAAATAATCATTTTTCCTGAAGAGACAATGACAAAAAAATCAGAGTGTAAAAAGACAAGAAAAAACATTGTAAATTTAATTATTATACATAACTTTCAAGAACAATAGTATTCAACTAATACCGTAATTCTTATGAAGAACATCAGACTTTTAGCAACCTTCGTTGCTTCATTGCTTCTTGCATTCTCTTGCGAAGAAGAGAAAGTTAAGATTTCTTCCCTGACTTTAAATCAGACTTCTATAGAAATGGTAGTCGGGGAGGATGCTAAACTCAGTGTCACAATCCAACCTGAAGAACTTGCCGGTACCCAAATATCATGGAGTTCGTCTGACAAAACTATTGCCACAGTGACAGAGGATGGAACAGTAACTGCCATATCTGCTGGTCAGGCTGATGTAACTGCCCAGGCAGACGGAAAATCAGCCAAATGCAGTATAACAGTAAAAGAGAAAGAATCTGAAGAACCGGATAATCCTGACGCTATAAAAATAATGTTATCAACACCTCAAACAACCCAGTACTCCCCTGGTGAAGGAATGGATAAATACAACATTATTTTATCCAGCGGCTCCGTCACCTTCGATGAGAATAACTGGATATGGTACACAGAACAGGAAGGCTGGGTAATGATTCTAAGCTTGAACGCTGAAAAAGCAAGCGATCCGGGCAATCCTGAATTACCTGAAGGGAAATATACTCTTGGAAGCGAACTGGCGCCTGGAATATGGAACTCGGATGTAAATGTAAATTACCTGACCAGCCACACTGAAAAAGAAGGAGTCGTCCAGATAGTTCCGAAAACAGGTGAAATAGAAGTAAAGAAAACTTCTGACGGCTATATCCTCAATGCCACATTCCAGACAGAAGACCAGAAAAACTACTCGGCCAATTATACAGGAAGGATTACTTTCCAGGGAACAGGCGGTGGCGGACAGGACCTTGTGATAGATGAACCTGTCAACACCAAATTCATCGGAGGACAAGCCGTGTACAGAGGAGCAGATCCGTTCTTCAGCGATTTGGGATGGGTACAGTTGGAGCTTTGGGATGCTGAACCTGACCCTGAGTGGGGCACTGTTCTTGGCAACATAGTAAAACTTAAACTGTTTATCCCGATCCAAACGGAAAATTTCACATCAATGCCTTCCGGTACATGGGAGCTAAGCATTGCCGCAGGTGAAAATATGGCTGAACCCGGATTCGACAACGGAGTAGATATTCCTACAGGATCATACATAGCGCAGACTAGTTCTGACGGATCAACGCTGAAACTGGGCATGCTAAGCCAAGGCACAATAACTATTACTGAAGACAAACACGTGGTGATAAACACCTATACGGAAGAAAATATAAGCATTCAAGGAACTCTTGACAAACCGCTTGATATTATTGACCTTAGCGAAGGTGGAAGTTCATCCAATAATTTCTCTACATTAAAAGAGAACAAAGTAATTGACTTAAGCGGAGCTCCTTCAGCACAGTTCTTTGACTATGGAGACTTCTACCAGAACGGCACAAGAAATGTCATTCTTCAAGTCTTTGATAGAAACAATATGAAAGGAATGATTATTGACATGACTCTTCCGAAAGCAGACTTATTTGCCCCTATACCTGACTGTACTCTCACATTGGACAATGGTGAACACCAGGTAAACACTTATGCAAAAGGTTCGATAAAAGAAGCTTCATTGGGAGGTAGCTGGGGGTTCTTGAAATTAGTGGAACAGGACGGAAAAATTTACGTTGACAATAATGAAGCCGGAAATGCAGCAGGAGGAACCATAAAGATAACAGGAAACGGAAATACCTATACAATAACTCTGGATATTTATGATGATGCGGAAACGCCTCACTCTATTACAGGCTCTTGGACAGGAACCCTCGAAAAGCAAAGTCCTATGCAGGCATTATCAGTAAACAGACTCTCCATTAGCGGAATAAATCGTCCGAATTTCCTGTAAAAACAGATGCGATATCAAGGGAAGGGCTCTCTGGAAGAGACTTCCGACTGCGACATAATAAACTTATAAATGAAGGAATCCGACCCCAAAAAAGCGGGCCGGATTCCTTCATTATTTATGATTGTGACTGAAAATCTGCAACCGTACCTAAAGTACTACCTCTACAGCGTATGGAAATACTCTGGCCGGATCAAAAAAGACAGCACAACTGTTCACCATATTTTTTATATCGGCCTTTAGCCTTCCTTTGAAAACTATGGAACCGTTAACCTCTACAGTCACAGGCTTTGAGACATCTACCATTGCCGAGTTCAAGTAAACTATGAAGCGTCCATTACCGGAAGGTGAATATGACCTTGCAAACTTCATAGCGATATCTGTTCCAGGAATAGTCTCCGCCGTACTGTACTCTACATCAGAGACTGAGACAGAAACTTTATTGTCTGAAATAGACATTTCATAATATGTCCTTGAATCCTCGGCATCACAACTGCGGTCCAAAACCTGTATATTGTAAAACCCTTCCCTTCTGCGTCCGTCCATAGAAAAATCCTCCCATGCGACATAAGACGGCCATGGATTTCTCTTGAAACCTGAAAGCCAAGGTGAAGTAGGCCTGTAATCTATACCATGTCCTCTTTCCGGGATGACATCTACCCAATGCCTGAAATATCCAGGATGTGAAATTTCCAGACTGTCAAAATGTTCCTTGACATATCCTGTAAGAAGACATCTGGCAAAACCGTAATCCTTCGCTCCTGTCCTTAAAGAAAAACCTATTGAAGCACAATTCTCTGCCGGTGCATTCTTCAATGGCTCTCCTCCCGCCATAGGGCCTGCAGCTGCAAGATAGTCTGCATAGAAAGATGCCAGTCTCTGGCTTCCGTAGCCACCTTCTGAAACACCAAGGAAATATATTCTATCCTGATTCACCTCATCCATCAGAAAGACCTGACGTATAAGCTTTTCCCAAGCATACTGCTTGGACTGCTGCCACCACCTGTACCATGGCCCCGTATTTGGTATCTGAGGGATAAAATACAGAGAAGGAGCATCTTTGAACATATTGCAGATCCTGAATCCGGCAGCCCATTCTGCATCCTTGCGCCCGGATCCGTGGAGATAGACGAACAAAGGATATCCCTCTTCAGGCATTCTGCCTTTAGTCCCGAAGTAATAAGGCATATCAGCATCAGGCTCAAGGCTGTCAGGAAGATGCCACATACCAGGAATACTGTCAGACAACGGTGTCATAGGAATAAGTTTTTCCTCATCTAAATCGCAGTTGGCCTCCTTCCATGTATTCCACACCTGCGCTGCAAATTCATCTGCAGACTTATCACGGATTCTTTCCGATATTTGGAAAAGTTTCTTTTCCCCTGAAAGTCTTGCATTAAAAAATGCCCTGGTTTCCTGTCCGAGACCAGCCTTAGAGGAAAGACTTTGGGAACGTCCTTCCTCTTCAGACTTCTGATAACTATATGATTCGGACGAACTGAACAGACCGGTCAGACAGAAAGCCAGGAAAACAAAACTTTTACCATTCATTTCACTTCTCTCTGCTAAATGAATACGGCTTGTCTTCTTCCGAGACACCGCGGGTGTAATCTGGCTCTGAAACCATATTGAAAACAATATCTGTTCCCTTCATAAGGTCATCATATTTCAGGAAATTGTGACGCCACTCAGAACCACGTATTTTCATACTCCCGATATACACGTTATCTGCTGAATTATCTTTGGCGGTAAGTGTTATCTTCCTGCCGTTTTCAAGAGAAATCACTGCCTTCTTGAAAAGAGGCGAGCCTATCACATACTCGTCAGATCCAGGGCAGACCGGATAGAATCCCAAAGCAGAGAATACATACCATGCAGAAGTCTGTCCGTTGTCCTCATCTCCGCAATACCCGTCAGGCTCAGCGCTGTAAAGTTTGTCCATGACATCCCTTACTCTACTCTGAGCTTTCCAAGGCTGTCCTGCATAGTCATAGAGATAAATCATATGCTGGGCAGGCTGGTTGCCATGGGCATAGTTGCCCATATGAGCCACCTGCATCTCAGTAATCTCGTGAATTCTGAATCCATAGTATGAATCATCATAGATTGGCGGTACTACAAACACAGAGTCAAGCATATTGCAAAACTCTTTCTCTCCTCCCATAAGGTCAACAAGGCCCTGAACATCATGGAATACAGACCAGGAATAATGCCATGCGTTACCCTCAGTAAAGGCATCTCCCCATTTGTATGGACTGAAAGGTGCCTGGAATGTTCCGTCTTCGTTTCTTCCGCGCATCAACTTAGTCGAAGGATCGAATACATTCTTGTAATTCATAGCCCTTGAAGCCCACTTCTGAAGTTCATCCTCAGGACGACCCAGCTTACGGGCCATCTGGAGAATACACCAGTCATTATATGCATATTCCAAAGTGCGGGCCACATTCTCATTGATACCGACATTATAAGGGACATATCCTAATGTATTGTAATACTCATGACCGAAACGACCCGTAGAGCTTATCGATGGATGAACATGCTCTGTACCATAGCTGATAGTTTCATAAAGCTTGCCAGCATCCTTCAACATGATATTTTTCATATATGCATCAGCTACTACTGAAGCTGAATTATTTCCTATCATACATCCGCGATGACCAGGACTTGCCCACTCCGGAAGAAATTCGTTCTCTCTGGCGATATTGGCCATTCCCTGCTGGATTTCAGCATTTACTGAAGGATATACCAGATTCAGAAGAGGGAAAAGAGCCCTGAATGTGTCCCAGAAGCCGGTATCAGTGTACATATATCCAGGGCGTACCTCACCGTTATAAGGACTGTAATGCAAGATATCGCCGTTTTCATCCACTTCATAAAACTTTCTCGGAAAAAGGACACTGCGGTATAAGCATGAATAGAATGTACGGTACTGGTCAACTGTTCCACCGCCTATCTGTATTCTGCCCAATACATCATTCCAGCGTGCTTCGGCTTCGTTCAAAACCGTATCGAAATCTTTGGCTGCAACCTCTTTAAGGTTTGTATATGCCTGCTTCTCCGATATAAATGAAGATGCCACTGAAAGATTTACCTGTTCATCCCTTACAGTCTTGAACTTGACAACCGCTATTGCGTGATTTCCTTTTACCTCAGAAGACAATTCAAGGGAATTTCCGTCAGAGACCGCTACTACAGATTTCCCGTCATAGATAGTAAAACTCTCAATGGGTTTGTCAAATTTAACGACGAACCAGTTTTTGAAATTTTCTGGCACTCCGCCGCTATTCTTCGTAGTATAACCTACTACAGTATTCGACTCCTTCAAGACTTTTATATAAGAGCCTTTGTCGAAGGCATCAATTACTACTCCAGAAGTCGTACTCTCAGGGAATGTAAAGCGGAATTTTGCAGCCCTGTCAGTTGGAGTAAGCTCTGCATTTATATCATGGTCAGCAAGATATACCTGATAATAGTGAGGCTTTGCTGTTTCTGCCTTATGAGAAAACCAGCTCGCACGTGAATCTTCGTCCACAAGAGAAGCATCCCTTACAGGCATAATAGAAAACTGTCCGTAATCGTTTATCCATGGAGACGGCTGATGGGTCTGCTTCAAACCTCTTATTTCGTGGGCATCATAACAATATGTCCATCCGTCTCCCATCTTACCTGTCTGAGGAGTCCAGAAATTCATACCCCATGGAACTGCCGTAGCAGGATAAGTATTTCCTGTAGAAATAGTATAGTCTGACAAAGTTCCCATAAGAGTCGTTGCATATTGCACCGGCTCAACCGTAAGAGTATCACATTCCTGCTGTGAAACGCAGGAGATGAAAAGCCCGGATGCCAAAGCAGGCACCAGGACAATTGATTTTATTTTCCTATGTAAGTTCATTATTCCGTTTTTGATGTCATAAAGAATTCTATAGTATTGCCTGCCTTGATATCCTTGAAGTCAATATATGACTTATTGTAAGGCTGGCCATTAAGCCTGACACTTCCTATATAGATATTTCCAGGAACATTGTCGTGTGCCACTACTGTAAAATCTCCTCCAGGAACCTTCAAAGTAACCTTATCAAATACAGGAGAACCGAACCAGTACTGTCCTCCGGCAGGATTTACCTGATAGAATCCAAGTGAAGAAAGCACATACCATGCAGACATCTGTCCTACATCCTCATTACCGGATAGTCCGTCCGGAGCATCATGGTAAAGCTCAGCGAGCACCTGTCTTACCTTCTCTGCTGTCTTTGCCGGCTGTCCTGCCATGGCATAATAATATATTATATGATGACTCGGCTCGTTTCCATGTGCATACTGGCCTATCAGACCTGAAATATCTGGAGATGAATCAAGTCCTTCAATATAAGACTGCACAGTGAAAAGAGAATCCAGCTTTTCAAGCATTGCTTCTTTTGAACCGAAACATCCGATAAGTCCGTCAAAATCATGAGGAGTCAGCCATGTATATTGCCAGGCATTTCCTTCACAATAGTCATCTGCCCTGTGAGTTGAAGCAAACGGATTGAACGGAGTGCGGAAACGTCCCTTAGAGTCAAGTCCTCTCATGAAACGGGTTTCAGAATCGAAGAAATGACGGTAAGAATGACTGCGGTCATTAAAGTATTTATAGTCATCTTCCTTTCCCAAGGCTTTTGCAGCAGCTGCCGCAGCTCCGTCTGCAATAGCATACTCCATATCGTATGCAACGGCTTCATTGAAAAGGTCACAAGGTATATAACCATATTTC